>VGJA01000001.1 GCA_016867655.1 Candidatus Altarchaeales archaeon
GAAACATTGAGGGCGCTGAGCACCCAAGCGCGGGAAGAGGCAAAAGAGGAACTTATGCAGTCCAGAACATACAAGCGTTTCTTTGAAGATGCAGAACGGGCTTTATACGTCAAAGGGGATGCCAGAAGGGTCCACTCCCAGTGGGTGGATTACGCAAGAAAGCGTCAGACTGCAGTTGTGCTACACCCGTCCACATTAGACGAGCTGAAGGCTAGAGAAGGCCAGATAGCTGATGTTGTTAGAACGCTTTACCAGGCAGGCTCAATTCAAGACGCAGAAACGAAAGCTGATATTCCATTCAGCATTGAAGATGCTGTAGCAGATATAAATCACGTTCACATAGCGTTTGAAGGAAATGGCTTGGACATAACAAGCCAGGCAATAGAAGGCGCCTTTAAAATCAAAAGGGGTTTTTATATAGTACACCCCTTCTCATGCGAGCGGCTGAACCACCGTTTTGCAGATTATGTGGACAGTAACATTGCAATACCGTTTGACGAAAACAGCTTGGGAACACCATTTTTCATGCCAGAGAGCCAGTACAGTAAACTGTTCCGCCCCCTTTTCTTTACTGCGAAAATTGTTGAGGGGGATAAGTATAGCGTTGGCGATGAAAGAAGGCCGCAACTCGGGGTTCAGGAATTTGACGTGTTGTGGAATACAAACTTTTTCGGCCAAGAGGGGAGAACCACAAGAGATCTTGAGAGAAGACTGGAGGAATCAGATCTTGTTGCAAAGCTGGAGCACCTTGTGTTGACCAGCTATCCAAAAGGGGCCGCAAGGGTGAGGATACTTGAAACGATTATGTCAAGGCTACAGACGCTAAGCGGAGGTGAAAGAAGGGGATTCATCTCCGACATTTATGATCTAATCAATCCGAATAATCCAGAATTCTTCGACGATCGATTTCCACACCTAAGTTTTAGTGTCTATCAGGAGTTGCCGGAACTTTTGGATGCCAAAGTAGAGACCTCTTATCCACATTTGGCCGAGAGGCTGAGCGAGTTGTTTACACTGGAGGATGCGATAGAACACGTTTATCAAAGGGAGAAGGAGATTGGCGCAAGGCTGACTGAACGTGAGCAGGAGGAACTGCTTAAGAGGCTGGAGGCTGAAGGTAAGGTAAAACGCGTTAGAATAGGGGGAAGTAAACCCTGCGAGTATATCAAGGATATAGCTTATATGCGGGATACAAGCCATTACGTCATTAAGATGACAATTGAGACAGACTCTGGACCAAGAGAAGTTATTGTTAAGCGTTCAGAGCCGAGGAGGCCTAAAGAACCCACGTCTGACCTCCTAAACGAAGTGGTGCCTTCAACCATTCTGATGCACCTTAGAGACAGTGATGGAAACCCAGTGAGAACGCCGATGATTGTGGCCTTGGATGCGGAATATGGAGTAGAGTCCTTTGCTCCTGGGAAGAAGATAAGCAAGTGCAGCGAAGATTTGCGGAGGAGATATGCGAAGAAGATAGCCTTCTTTTTGGGGATGGATGCGAGGGTTGCAGACCTCTGCGGAGACTGCCATAACAATAATGTTCTTGTTTCAGAAGATGGTGGGGTAACAAGGATTGACTTGGAGAGGATTGTACCCAGATGGGTTGATGACATTGGACACAAAGATGTGGGGTATTACGCAAACTCCTTTGAATTTCAAATCCTAAGCATGTTATTGCCACAGTGGGGTGATAGACCCAACCCTGAAAGAATAGAGCTGTGGAATTGCTTTATAGACGGTTTGAATGCCGCTGATACACAACTAAGAGACCCTGTTGTTAGAAGTGAAATCGAAGAAACAATCAAGAGGCTGGATAGATTGTATCCGCCAAAGAGAACAGGACTCACAAGCACATACAAAGCCCGGCTGAAAAAAACGTTGGATGAAACAACGGTGGAGGACATTATAAAAAGAATAGCTAAAATAAATTATGATACATACACTTGGGCGATGGAAAACAGTCCAGATATGAGATATAGAAGTGAAATAAACTTCTGGGAAAGATACATATGATGTAAGATGGCGTCAAAAGAATACTTCATCAGGGAAGAGGCATACAAAGAAGTTGACAGCTTGGTTGAAGAGGCTTCAAAAGAAGAAAACCCGTATTTCATGGTCAACCTGCTCATGGAAAAGAAAAAACTGGATTTTAAAAAAGACTTCCCACAGCATATAGTCGAAAGATTGGAGTGCACAGCAACCCACGCGAACATAGAACACGACGCATACCGCTTCAACATTGGAGAAGTCTGGAATCTGCTGGAAGTCCAAGAGATAAAGGAATTCCTGAAGACGCTTTTAGACAACCAAAAGTGGTTTGTAATAGCATACAAAGAAGCAGAGATATACTTTGTAGAAAAGTAAGGGAAAATCACCAGCACAGTCCTTCGTAGTCGACTCCTGGAGTCTGGTTGTGGTGCAGGAGCATCCTTCTGGCATCTATGACAGTCTTGTTTTTCATTGCGCTTAAGTCCAGGTTTTTGAATTCCTTCCATTCTGTGGCGATTAAGGCGATGTCCGCGTTCTTTAGACATTCCTGGCTCGTCTTTGCGTAGGTTATTTTACTGCTATAAATCTTTCTTGCGTTGTCCATTGCCTTAGGGTCATAGGCGACTACAATGGCTTTCTCCTTCAGAAGTGCGTTGACTATGACGATTGCAGGGCTCTCGCGCATGTCGTCTGTGTCTCCTTTGAAAGCAAGGCCGAGGACTGCAACACGCTTTCCCTTTAGAGAGCCTGTTTTTCTTTTAGCCAAGTCTATGACGCGCAACGGCTGTTTTTTGTTCACTTCCATGACAGCCTCCAGAATCAGCGGGTTTACTCCCACCTCCTTGGACTGATGGATTAAGGATTTAACGTCCTTTGGAAAACAACTTCCGCCAAATCCAGGACCCGCCCTCAAAAAGTGTGGGCCTATCCTATGGTCCAAACCCATTCCTTCAGAGACTTTGTAGACGTCTATGCCCAGTTTCTTGCAGATGTTTCCAATCTCGTTTATGAAGCTTATTTTCGCTGCCAGAAAGGCGTTTGAAGCATACTTTATCATCTCCGCAGTCTTTATGTCTGTCTTCACTACCGGACTGTTGAAGTCCGAGTAAAGTTTCTCCAGAACTTCCATTGTCCTGGCGTCTGAATTGCCGATTACTATCCTATCCGGCTTCCTGAAGTCTTCTACTGCCAATCCTTCCCTAAGGAACTCTGGGTTCATTGCTATGCCAAAGTCAACGCCCGCTTTTTTGCCGGATGTTTTTTCTATCAATGGCGTGACGACATCGCCTGTTGTTCCAGGAATCACGGTGCTCTTCACAACAACTACGTGGAAGCTTTTCTTGCCTTTCAGTATCTCTGCAATCTGTCTTGCGCTCTCCTTTATGTAGCTCAAGTCTATGGCGCCGCTTGCAAGCGAAGGAGTTCCAACGCAGATGAAAGTTATTTCTGAATTTAAAACAGCATGCTTCAAGTCCATCGAAGCCCTGAGGTTCCTGCCAACCTCCTTCTGCAGTATCTCGTCCAAACCCTTTTCGTATATCGGCGCCTTCCTGTTGTTGATGGCGTCAACCTTCTCCTTCACAATGTCGACGCATATGACTGCGTGACCTTTTTCTGCAAAGCCTGCTGCCGTAATCAAGCCAACATAACCCGAACCGATGACCGAGAGGTTCATCCTCAAAAAGTGATAGAGTTATAGGACATGGAAGGTAAAAAATACTGCTATACCTCTATTATTCCAGGCATGCATCGCTTGTGCTGTGTTCCGGCCATCTTGTCTGCAATACTCTCGACCATGGCCTTTTTCAAGCCGGTTTTCTTTGCCGTCTCGTCTATTGAAAGCCCGCAGTCAACGAGACTGTGCAGTATGGCGTCTATTTCAGAGTATTTCATCCCAATCTCGGATTCGTCTGTCTGGCCTTTCCACAATCCTGCAGTAGGAGTCTTGCATGCTATGCAGTCTGGAATGCCAATATACTTTGCAAGCTGCAGGACTTGGGTTTTGTATAAACCTCCGATGGGTTCTAGGTCGCAGCCGCCGTCGCCGTATTTTGTGAAATATCCTAGAAGAAGTTCAGTCTTGTTTGACGTGCCCAACACCAGACGGCCGTCCAAGTTTGCGGTGAGATAATTGTATATCATCCTAATTCTAGGCCTTATGTTCGCAACAGCCTTTTTCTTATAGGAGGTATTGAAAGACTCCCAAGGAAAATGTTCAGAAATTGCATTCAAGGCTTCATTTATTTCAATGACAGTATGCCTTATTCCAAGCTGTTCAGCAAGCCTGACTGCATCTTTCAAGTCCTTTGGGTCATTCACACCCCTTTCAGGCAACATCAAAGCATAGACGTCTTTGACGGCCTCTGCAGCAAGCTTGGCAGTCACTGAAGAATCAACTCCGCCGCTCATCCCCAACACTACGCCTCTGGCCTTCGCAAGCCCGACAGCATCCCTTATCCCGTGGACTATTTTTTTTCTGCAATCTTGGAGCTGATTTGGGCTTAATGACAGTTTCTTCACGCTTAATTATGTAGGTTCTTTGAGAAAAATGGTGAAAATGCTGGATTGCAGGCTCGTTCACAAAAACAGGCACATTATAGCGAACTGCACAATTTTTATGCGCCAAATTGAAAGGATAACCTATGGCCAAGGTGGATGAACTCGACTTGAGGATAATAAGGGAATTTCAAATCGACGCAAGGCAAAGCTACCGCGACATTGCAGAGAAACTAAAGATAGCGGAAGGGACAGTCTACAACCGCGTCAACAAGCTGAAGGAGATGGGCATCATAAAAAAATTCATCGTGGACATAAACTATTCAAAGCTGGGCTATGACTTGGTTGCGATAATAGGAATCCGCGGCAAAGGCGGGCACCTGCCTGAAATAGAGGAAAAAGTTTCGAAAGAAAAGAATGTCACAACAGTCTATGACGTCACTGGCGAATATGACGCCATAGCTGTTGCAAAATTCCACGATAGGACTGAGTTAAACGACCTTGTGAAGAGAATAAACGCATTGCCCAACGTGGAGAGGACAAACACTATGATAGCGTTGAACATTGTAAAGGAAGAACATGGTGTTGAGTTAAGGTGAGGGTAGTGAAGCCCATCACATCGTTCAAAAGGCTTTATCCCTGATCCCCTTAGGGGAGAAGGGGCAGATTCAATTCTTCCGCATTTAAGAAGAGTATGGAACTGAATTAAGATAACTCAGACTAAATCCAGTTCTTCTGCATTCACAACAGGCTTGCTGAATTCATCATCCACCAACCTTGGGCATGCTGTATTAACCCAGCAGTCCACTTTAAACGGCAGCAAATTTGCTGGATTAAGTTCTTCGCCTGCAAACAAGAAAGCCCTCTTCCCATCAGACTCAAACTTTTTCTTTAATTCAAAAGCCCTTTCACGATTGAACTGCCCATCCTTGGTTGAAACAAGTATTCCATAAACCTGCGCCTCAATTGCCTTAGCCAGCCTGCCCTTCTGGCGCTTAAGCCAACGCTCTTTCTCAACTTCAGGCAGTCTCTCAAGCACGCCAGAATAAGGATTCAGCATCAATACAGGCTTCTCGGTTTTGGCTGAAATCCCAATCGGATGAAACAAACCAGAGCCAATGTAGAGGAATACATCAACTTTTTTCTCAATCTTCAACGCATTGTTCTGGTTGCAGCCCAAAACCTGGCCGCCAATGAAAGCCTGCAAGCCTTTAGACTCCAAAAAATCCCTTACCACAGCAAGCTGGTTCAAATGCTGCGCAGTAGAAACCAAACCAACAATCTTATATCCACCCAAGACAGAAAAATATTTCCCCAAAACAAGCAGAACACTTTTTTTGTGAAAACAAGATATGTGCAAGACTCGCATATTAAGATGAGGGAGGAGGAGTATATAACGACAGTGGACTGGACTGATTTGCATGTGCTTTAATAGGAAACCTCCCTGTAGTTAACTATCATGGAGCAAGAAAGGAAGCCTGCATCAAAACCTGTGGAGGCTGCTGCACCTGGAGAGATGACTGGATTGCTGCCGTTCCGCCTTGACGAATGGGATGCGGAGAAGGCGAGGGAGATTTTTCTGTCCAGCAGAACAGACTTGGGCAAAATTTTCGCACCTCTTGTGAAGGAGCTTGATGCAATGTCTTGGAGGCTTAAGAAAGACTTCAGAAACTATGAGTGTGATGACTGGTGGGAGAAAACCATGCAGCATTTTGAGGCAGTGCACAGACACATGGGGAGGGTTGACTTGACAGACGCCAAACTTGAGGTTGAAGACCTGGTATTCCTAATGTCGGACAAAGTGGGGGCGCTTTTAAGGCGTCCGATACTCAAAACGTGGCTTGCAGACAAACTGAAAAAAGAGCTTGTGACTGAAGGAACTTCTGAAAGGGATTTCACTGCGTCTATTGTCCAGTGGATGAGAGCGCAAGCTTGGAGCAACTTCGTAAACGACAAGGAGATAGGACAGCAAGTTAGGGAACAGTATCCTGATGTTTTGATGGACGAAGACAAACTGGCAACCCAAGTTGAGTAATCAGCAAAAAAAGCAGGTATAGTATCTCTTGCGCTACTCAAACATGCTTCAGATATGGGCGATGATGTATCAAAAGAGTTACTCCCAAAACTCCAGCCTTTGTATACAGATGGCTATAGAGTATTGGAAACATTAGACCCAAACAAGCCGGAAGAAAGGTGTCTCTACAGTGAACCAGGACATGTCTTGGGATTTGCAATAGATTTTGATATGCTTAAATGGCCTTTAACGGCCGCATTGGGATTAAGTGAGGATGCGGAATTCCACGTCCCAGAAAGGCTGAGGGAGCTAACTTTCATGCTGGTTGAAGACAGCATCATACACGGGAAAGTAGGTTATGTCCTGACAGACAAAGGCGGATTCACAGCCTACAAAACGCAAGAAGATGTGACCTCACGAGATGCGAGAGAACAGGAGAGGGAAAACCATGGAGTGTATTCCTCTGCCGAACGCGCTCTTGAAGTCATGTACGGTGGTGCAACACCAAAACCAGCTGACATAATACTCTCTGACATTGAACTACTCGGAGCCATGAAGGGAACAAAGTTTGTGAGGGAAGTCTACAACAAAGAAAAAGCTGCAGGCAGGAAGCCGGTGATACTAATGCTGTATTCCAGCAACCCAGGCCCATATCTTGATGAAATAGAGAGACTAAAACAAGAAGGAATAATAATCGGCGGTTGGCACAAGAAAGACTTCACGCCCAAAGTCTTGATAGAAACGGTTGAAAAAGCAATGTCTGAAAAAGATTAATCTTTCTTCTCTTCCTTCTTTTCCTCACTCTTTTTTTCCGCCTTAGGGTTTTTCCAGCTTTCGGTATAGACTACCTCATTCAGCTCCAGGTATTTGAACAACTCTGCTGAAAGCGATGCCTTGCGGAACATTATGTTGCGGTCCCTGGAAGCCTTTTCAGGCAGCTCCAAAATCAACTTCTTTCCGCTCAAATTTATTTTAAAGTCTTCTGAATCGTTGAAGCTTCTCTCAACCAAAAACTTTACTTTGCCGTTTTCTGTCTCGGCTTTAGACACCACCTTGACTTTGTATACCACATTTTTGCCAGCCAGCTCGTGGTTGAAGTCCACTCGAACTCTGCCGCCTGCGACAGTCTGGATTCGGGCCATCCGGCCGTCAAGCTCCACAGGCATTCCAGGAATAGGATTCAAACCCTGCTGTTTGAACACTTTCATCGGCACAAGTCTTATCAGATTTGCGTCCCTCTGGCCAAAGGCTTTTTCGGGAGCCAGCTCAAGGGTTTTTTCCTCACCCACCTTCATGTCCTTCAAGGCCTCATCAACTCCTTTGACGACGTTACCCTCCCCCACCACAACAGGCAGCGGCCGATAAATCCTCTTTGAGTCAAAAATCTTCTCCTTCTGAGCCGTATTTGCGTCTGTGGTGTCAAAAGTCCTGCCGTCCTTCACGCTGGCAGTATATTCAATTGTCGCAAAATCCATGGTGGATATGTATAAAGGATTTGACTAATAAAAACGTTATCCCAATACATATACCGTGAAAAAAGGCAAAGCAAAGCCCTACACAAAGAAGGAAGCAGGCAACAGAAACAAGATGATGGCCTACGCCATTATCGCCATACTGGTTCTTTCCGGGATTTACTTTGGCTTGGGGATTTCGGAAACAAAGGAAAACAAGGAGGCAGGAGACTCCTCCCTGAAGATATCCCAGTATAACGTCGCCCAAATTGGAGACGACATTTTGGTGGGAGTAGTTGAAGAACTGCCGGAGATAATCATCCTCTTGGGCGAAAAGGCCAGGCTTGACGAAAACACTGTAAAAGAGGTTATGAATTTAAGTGCTGATACTCTTTATTCAATAGACGGCGAGGCGAGCAATTCATACGTTTTCTTCAGGTTTTATGCAACAGACATCAGCAAGGCCTTGAGGAACCTAACCCCCAGACTGGACGGCCTTGTTGGAGACTATAAGATATACAGAGGCTATATTGGAATGCCGCCCGGGGAAAACCAGGTGATGAACAGAGTGTATTTGATAGGTCCTTTGAACATGAGCAGGGGCACTGTCGTGAAAATACTTTTGCTTGAAAAAACAGCAGGGGAGAAAAAACTCGGCTACATTGGTTTCATAAAGAGCGCAATAACCATAGGGCCGATAGTCGACGCTGAGGTGAACAGCATAGAAGGTTTTATAGCCTCCGGTATTGCATTAACGGCCCCGAACTTGGATGAACTGAACAAAAGCGTTCCATGGATGCAAGACGTCAACTACAATCCGACTGTGTTCACACTAAGCCAGGAAGTCAATGAAACAACCCTTGCTTTAGAGGGGGTTGAACTGCAACCTGGAGTAAACACGACTGTGCTGATGCCAGTAAACACGTCTCTTGAATCTGTAATCCAAAGGCTGGGGGAATTGAAGTTGAACTACACCCTGAAGGAGGGTTTGCTGAGCCTCCTGCTTCCAGTGGATGCAAGCAAAGGCCAGACAGAGGAGGCATTAAGCAAGCTTGGAGTCACCAACATCACCTGGCAGAAGCATGGAAGCATCCAGCTTCCAAAAGAGGTTTTGGTTGAAAGCATGGTAGTGCCAATAGAGAACAACAAAAACTTCAGCGCGCTTTTGTTCATGAACGCAACGGCCAAACAGAAGGTTAAGATGGGCTTAGTCGTCATCAAGATTGGAGACCAGGCGTTGATAAACGCAAGACAAGTCTAGTTTTCGGTTTTCACGGGAGTTTCAGTTCTCGGTTTTCACGGTTTTCAAGTTTCCAAGTTTTCGGTTTTCACGGGAGTTTCAGTTTCCGAGAACTGAGAACCGAAGACTGAAGACTGAGAACTGGAGGCAGAAGACCGAAAACTGAAAACAGAAGACTGGAGACCGAATTATTTGAACCACTTGCAGAACATTTCAACGGACTTCACTCTGTGAGAAACCTTGCTTTTGAAGACAGCATCCTCTGCAAAAGTCTTTTTGCTGCCTTTTGGAATGAAAATTGGGTCAAAGCCGAAGCCTGAGGAGCCTGAAGGCTTTCTTGAAATCAGGCCGTCAACCCTTCCTTCAAACGCCTTCAAAACCTTCCCGTCATGGAAAGCAATGGTTGAGAGGAAATAAGCCTGCCTGTTTTTTCGGGCATACATCAAGTCCAAAATGCCTTGGATGCCTATTGAGTCAAAAACATAGCGGGAAAACGAGCCTGGGAAGTTGTTCAAAGCCTTTACGAAAAGCCCTGAGTCTTCAACAACAACAGGCTTCCTCACCTTGGAATAAACGTATTTCACGCCCTCTAACGCAACTTTTGAAACAGAATTGTCTCTTACTTCAGGATAACTCATCTTCAGCTGTTTGAACTCTACTCCAAACCTTTTTCCAACCACGTTTGCCTCCAACACCTTGTGCTTATTGGAGGTTGCAAACAAAACCTGCATGGTAATTATTTACATTAAACTGTTATAACTAAAGACAATGAAAACAGGATTGGTGATACTTTTCGCGTCTTTGGCCATATCCTCGTCCAGCATATTCATTCCGACTCTGGCCAAAGATTTTGGGGCGTCGCACTCGGCCATAAGCCTTATTGTGGCTGCATACAACATAGCTCTCTTCATCGCTTACTACATTTTCGGCAGGGCTTCAGACGTCTACGGCAGGAGGCTGTTCCTGAAGATTGGCCTGCTTGCTTCAGTATTCTCCTTTGCACTACAAGCTCTGGCATTTGACAACGCCACGCTTTTGATTGCAAGAGTTCTCGCAGGCTTTACGGCAGGAACCTTTCCGGCAGCGTTGACAGCCTATGTGTTTGAAAGAAAAGAAGACATAGGAAAATTCAACTCATACGGCAGCTTCGGCTGGGCTATGGGAACATTGCTAGCAGGATTGATAGCATACTACAAGGGAATATTCATACTGGGCTCGCTGTCTTTCATGGCAGCGTATATCATAGCCTTAAGGCTGCCAAACATAATCGAAAAAAGGGTTCACGTCCCGATTTTCCCAAAGGAGCTCATAAAAAAGAACATAAACGTTTACATTGCCTTCTTGTTCAGGCACACTGGAGCCAACATGGCTTGGACGATTCTTCCTTTGTACATGAGCAATCTTGGAGCTTCAAGCCAGATGATAGGATTCCTCTACTTCCTGAACACTGGAACCCAGTCCGTCGTAATGAGGTTTGTCGGAAAATACAGAAGCCAGTCTCTTATCAACTTCGGCCTGCTCCTGTCAACGATTGTGTTCATCAGCTATCCCATGGCTTCAAACTACCTTCAAGTCATTCCAATACAGATAGTCTTGGGGATAGCATGGTCAGCGCTCTACGTCGGCTGCTTGAAGACCTTGGATGATGAGAATGTGGAAAAAGCCACTTCCACAGGACTGCTGTATTCAGCCAGCAGCCTTTCAGCAATTCTCGGACCATTATTGTGCGGAATGCTACCTGACTCAGGAAACTACTCCTATGTCATGGCCGGCGCGGCCTTAATATCCATCACAGGCTTTGCAATCGATAATTTAAGGAAGACAATAAAGTAGTAAGTAGCATTAACAATGGCTTGGGATTTCAAGGGACTTAAGGCCAGGGTGAAAGGAGAGTTCATGAAGAACTTTCAGAAGTATTATCCTGTGGAAAGCCTCAAGCAGATGGGTTTTTCCAGAAAAATCTGCTCTAAATGCGGCAGAGGATTCTGGACTATTGTTGAAAACGACGTCTGCGGGGAAGCTTCATGCCAAGGCGGCTACACATTCATAGGAGAAAAACTGGCGAGAAAAGAGTTTGGATACAAAGAAGCCTGGGGTGAGTACGTGAAGACTTTCAAAAAATGGGGTTACGTTCCAATAAAAAGGTATCCGGTAGTCTGCAGGTGGTATGAAGAGCTTTACTTCGTCAACGCTGGAATCAACGACTTCCAGCCTTATGTCGTAGCTGGAGAAGTGGAACCGCCCGCACCGGCAGTTTTGGAACCCCAATTCTGCTTGAGGTTTAATGACATAGACAATGTTGGGATTACCGGAGCCCACTACAGCGGCTTCATAATGGTCGGGCAGCACACTTTCAACACTCCTCAAAAGCACGTTTACTTCAAGGATGAGGGGATTTTGCAGATGCATGAATTCCTCACTAAAGGTCTTGGAATAAAACCTGAAGAAATTACTTACCATGAGGACGTTTGGGCTGGAGGAGGGAATTACGGGCCTTCAATGGAATTCTTTTCCCGCGGTCTTGAGCTTGGAAACCAGGTTTACATGCAGTATGAAGTATTGCCTGATGGAACAAGCAGGGAGTTGAAGACCAAGGTGATTGACATGGGAGCCGGGCTTGAAAGGTGGAGCTGGTTCTCCCAGGGAAAGCCCATGAGCTATGACACAGTCTTCCCGAAAGTTTTGGAATACTTGTACAAGCAGGCAGGCAGGCCTGACACAGAATTCATGAACAAATTCGGAAGATACGCTGGCTTGCTTAATATAGACGAAATAGACGATGTGAGGAGTGTGTGGGATAAAGTAAGCAAGGAGATAGGCATGCCACTGGACGAGCTGAAAAGGCAGGCTTACAGGATGCGGGCGTTATATGCTTTGGGAGACCACACGAGAACGCTGCTGGTGGCGATGCATGATGGGGCGTTGCCGTCAAACGTCGGCGGAGGCTACAACCTCAGGACACTTCTTAGAAGATGCTGGGACTTGATTGACGAATTCCAACTTGACATAGAGCTTGAAAAACTGTTTGAACTGCACATCAAGGAATTCGGCTCTTGGTATAACGAGCTGAAGGAAGAAGGCAGTTTGTATGACATACTTGACACAGAGAGAAGACGCTATGAGGAAGGCAAGGAAAAAGGCAGGAAAATTGTTGAGAGAATGATTTCAAACAGGGAGAAAATCACTGCAGAAAAATTGGTTGAGTTGTATGACAGCCAAGGCATATCGCCTGAACTGGTCAAGGCAGTCAATCCAGAAGTGGAGGTGCCTGAAAACTTCTACAAACTAGTTGAAGACCTGCACACAGGCAAAAAGACAATGGAAGTTGCAGAAAAAATTGAACTGCCAAAAGACATTCCAGAAACCCGGCTTCTTTACTATGAAGCAGATGATACTGAATTCAATGCCAAAGTTTTGAAGGTGTTCAAAGATTTTGTGATACTCGACAGAACTTTATTTTACGCTGAGGGGGGCGGCCAAGACCATGACGTTGGAACGTTAAACGGCATCGAAGTCAGTGATGTTCAAAAGCATGCAGGCATAGTATTGCATAAAGTAAGCAAGCCGGAGAGATTCAAGGAAGGCATGGAAGTTGCAGGTATTGTCAATCCGAAGCATAGAAAACAGCTTACGCAACACCATACCGCAGCGCACATAGTGAATGCGGCTGCCAGAATGGTGCTTGGCCCGCACATATGGCAGGCCGGGGCAAACAAGACTGTTGAGTCGGCTAGACTGGACATAACCCACTACAAAGCAGTCAGCGACGAAGAACTAAAGAAGATTGAAAGCAAAGCTAATGAAATAGTCGGAAAATCAGTGAAGATTGAAAAGAAAGTCATGAAGAGAAATGAAGCTGAAATAAAATACGGCTTCAGGCTTTACCAAGGCGGAGCAGTCCCGGGAGTGGAACTTAGAGTAGTGAACATTGCTGGGATTGATGTGGAAGCCTGCAGCGGAACGCACTTGAACAACACCAAAGAAACCGGAAAAATAAAGCTGGTGAGCGCTAAAAGAATCCAGGATGGAGTTGTGAGACTGGAATTCAAGGCAGGCAAAGCCGCTGTAGAGCAAGCTGGAGGAGAGGAAGAATTGTTTAACGCATGCCTGCATGCACTGGAAGAAGTAAAGCTGGAGGACAGCAAGCCAGATCTTGAGAAACTGAAAAACGCGGCCAGAGCATTATCAACGCCATTGGACCAGCTTCCAAAAACCCTGGAAAAATTCATGAAAGAATACTCCGAAAACAACGCAAAACTAAAAGCCTTAAAACAAAGCACATTGGAATTAAAGCAAGCAAGCGATATAGAAGACGCCTCCAAAAAACTGTTTGAAATCTGGAAAACCCAGAAGAAGATGCTGGAAAAACAAGGTGGAAACATAGCAATGGAACTGGAAAAAGAAATTGAAAAAAAATTTGAAAGACAAGAAACTGTAAAACACAAAACCCAGGACATAGACATAAAGACTCTAACTGAAATAGCTAGGAAAACAACCCAAAAGCCTGGGAGACTTTTGATAATTGCAAACACTTCAGGAAGCAAGGCAAACATCATAGTCAGCTCAAGCTCAAACCACAACGCCGGAGAAGTCTGCAAAAAAATATGCCAAAAACTGGACGGAGGCGGCAGCGGAACGCAAACGCTGGCGATGGGCGGCGGAAACGCAAAAAACATTGAAAAAACACTGGAAGAACTTGGGCTTTGAACGTCTTTGCTGCACTAAAGCAGCCTAAACACGCTTTTATAGTTATACAAGGTATAATTATATGACATGATGCCAATCGATGTGGAAGTGAGAAGGTGGGGCAATTCATTCGGCGTGACCATACCAAAGGATGTCGCAAGAAGAGAGCAGATAAGGGAAAACCAGCATGTAAAGGTTTTGATACTAGCAAGCAACAAAAAAGTAAAGCAAAGCTTTGGCATGGTAAGGAAACTCATCAAAAACGCGCAAGAAGCGAAAGACAACCTGAGAAGAGAGTTGTACAATGAATGAAGTCTACTTTTTTGACTCATATGCAATAATAGAAGTACTGCGCGGAAGCAAGAGCTATAGAAGATACCTGAAAGCTGACATAATAACCTCCCAGCTCAACCTCTTTGAAGTCTATTACGCAATCCTAAAGCAAAGCAAAAAACACGCGGAAGAGTTCATAAAACTGTATGAAGGCTACACGGTGCCATACACCACACAAACAATAAAGACTGCTGCCCAACTGAAGCTCGCACTCAAGAACAGAAAACTTTCAATGGCAGACTGCATCGGATATGTTCTTGCCCTAGAATACAGAACAAAATTTTTGACTGGAGACAAGGAGTTCCAAGACCTAGAAAACGTCGAATACGTGAAATAATGGCTTATTTCGGCGTGTATTTGACGTTAAACCTTGTGGGCTTCTCTCCCAGCACTTCCATGCCGTTGTTTGTGATTTTGAATTCCAACTTCAATCCCTCGGGCTTGAACAAATGCTTTTTAATCAAAGCAAATCTTGCCTGGTCAGTCTTGCCCAGTTCAACCATTATTTTGCACCAGTATTCATTCACCCTGCCGCCGACCGGAACAACTCCTCCTGAATCAATGTCTGTGAAAACCTGGTTAGTCAACAACACCGGAATCTCGTATTTCCTGGCTATTCGAAGAAGCTGGGCAAGCTGCCTGCCGAAAGCCTTAACATCCCTGTCCTCCTCCAACCTGAAAAGGTTTCCAATGCTGTCCACAACAACCAAAGAAGTATTGCCTTCCTTTACAACATTTTCTATCCGTTTTACAGCAGCCTGCTGTTCGAAAAAGGTTGTCGGCTTCATCAAAAGCAGGTTTTCCATTGCAGATTCAAGCTTGCCTGAAGTAATCTGTCTTAAACGCTCAACGCTGAAACCGCCTTCAGAATCAATGTAAAGAACTTTGCCCTTGCCGACTGCGTTCGCAACAGCAATCAACGCGATATTGGTCTTCCCTGAACCAGGAGGGCCGTAAATGTGGGTTAAAACGCCATCAAGCAAGCCGCCGCCGATGAAATCGTCGAAATCACGGGTAATAGGTATCATAGTAATGTAATGATTGATGTAACTGGTTAAAAATCAGTTCCCGTATTTCTGGTATAATTCAACGCACGTTTCCTCCAGTTCTGGGTTTTTCAAGCCGGTCTTCTGGAAGTATTCCCTGATGGTTTCCTCGCTGGCTGTTATTTTCTCCATCTTGAAGGCGTTTTCCTCAGACAATGGGTTTATGTTGACGTCCAGTATGGTGAACTTAGGGTATTGCTCAGCCCAGTCGTGGCGTATGTTCAAGAAGTCGCCGTCTATTGAAGCGTTCAAGTCAATCTGAAGCAAATCGAAATTCAGGTTCTCGCCTATTATTTTCTCAATCCATTGGTTTATCTCCTCTGGAGTCTTTTTGCCCAAGTTTTCTTTGACAGCCTTCATTGAAGCTGAATTCACCTTGATGAACTCCGGCTTTGCTGGGTCGAGGTTTCTGAACAAAAGTATTCCATTCTGGTTTTCAGCCTCGTTGAAGCTGATTCTCTCTGTAGAGCCGACGTAGTATGCAGGCGTTATGTCAAACACTTCCTTAATCGGCTGGGGCTTGTGCACGTGACCCAACAGGATTAGATTGTATTTGCCTGAAACCTCTCTCAAAGCCTTTATTGAAATCTCATGTGGACTCAAGTATTTTTCAACAGCCTGATGCAGGCAAAGTATGTTAAAACCGGATTTAATCGTTCTAGACAACTCCAAAAGTTTTTTTTCCGCAATACGGCTGTTTCTAGTGTATTCAAAGCCATAAAAGTTGACTTCCCTACCAATCAGCTTTATGTTCACCATTGGATTCTCGCTTGTAAGCACGTGAATGTTTTTATGTAAGTCAGTGTATATGGGAGTGTAAGTCGTCGACAGATGTCCTTCAATCTCGTGGTTGCCTATGCACAGCACGACCTGCGTTTTTTCAGCCAGCTGGACCAAAGTCTTTATTATCCTCCTCATTGTAACTGGGTCAGGCCTCGCGTGATGCACCAAATCTCCAGCAAACAGTATGACGTCTGGCTCGCACTTCAAAGCCTTCGCAACAGCGTCATTGAAGGCATTAAGGTAATGACGCAACCTCTGAGTCTTGAACCGATGCCTGTAGCCCAAATGGCAGTCGCTGATGCACACAAGGTTGTTCATTTTCTCCTAATTCCAATAGTGATATATGTTTAAGCTTCCTTATATCCCGACGGCAGAGGAATTGATTGACAACGCCTTTCGCATTGGAAGCCGGGAAGCCAAAAAAGCGCGCTCCACAAGGAAAAACAGGAATGTAAGATTGAAGCAGAGCGACTTCAGGAGGGTTGAGGTTGCGTCAAAATTTATTGAATCCAACTTGAAGAGTGTTGTGAAAAACTTCCCCAGCTTCAATTCCTTAAGCCCGTTCCAGCAGGAGCTTTTGAACATACAAGTCGACAGGAACAGATACAAAAAGAGTTTGGGTGCTGTAGACTGGTGCCTGAAAAAGATAAGCGCCTTGGGCAGGAGTGAGATAGCTTCCATCAGGCGCAACCAAAGCACAGGCAGGGAGTTTCTAGGCAGAACTGCGTCTTTAATAAAAAGAATTAAAAAGGATTTGGATTTTCTTGTTGAAGTGAAAAATGCTATGAAAAACCTGCCTGCAGTAGAAGATTCCCCCACTCTGGTTGTCGCCGGGTTTCCAAACGTTGGGAAAAGCACTTTTGTGAAAAACCTGACTGGAAGCAACATTGAAGTAAAGCCCTATCCCTTTACGACAAAAAGCATTATGGTCGGCAGGCTCACAATCAGGCACATTAGATACCAGATTATAGACAGCCCCGGGCTTTTGGAGCGTCCCATGGAAGAAAGAAACAAGATTGAACTGCAGGCAATCACCGCATTAAAACATCTAGCAGACAAAATTTTGTTTTTAATCGACCCAACACAGGAGGTGGAACCCCAGCTGAAGCTTTTGGACGAGATTACAAAACTGTTCAAAGTTGAAGTCTATGCCGGCATAAACAAGACCGATGTCTTAGAGACTAATGTGGTGATAGAAGACATTGAGGGGATGATTTCAGGTTACCGGGTTTTCAAGCTGACTGCTAATGATACGGAAGACTGCATGCGGGTTTTCAAAGCTGTTTTCGCCTTGAGTTGAGGGAATTTTAACTGTTTTGGGGGTGTTTTTGTTTCATTTTTTGTTGTTTTTTGTGTGAAAGGTTGGTTTTTGCCTTGTTTTTTTGCTGAAAAGGCTTGTTTTAGGCTTGTTTTTGTAGTTTCTAATACCTATTTTGCTAGTATATGAGGATTTTTTATAAAAACGATGTATTTTTATATAACTTCTGTAATATATTATACTGTAGTTTACTTGAAATACCAAATTGGAGGGTTAAAATGGCCAAAAAAAGGATGGGTGAAAAAGACAAAATACTCAACGTACTGAACAAAGCTGAAGAAGACGGGGTAAAATTCGTGAACCTGATGTTCACAGACATACTGGGGGGAATAAAGAGCGTCACAATAACAGTCGAACACTTGGAAGCCTCGCTCACAGACGGGACCTGGTTCGACGGCAGCTCAATAGAAGGCTTTGCAAGAATACATGAAAGCGACATGATTTTAAAGCCTGACCCGGACACCTACAGGCTGCTGCCATGGCGCCCAAAGGAAAAAGCAGAAGCCAGATTCATAGCAGATGTACTGACTCCAGAAGGAACGCCGTTCGAAGGAGACCCGAGACACATACTAAAAAGAGCGATAGCTGAAGCGGAAAAGATGGGCTTCACATTCTACACCGGCCCTGAACTAGAATTCTTCCTATTCAAAAAAGAAGACGGAAAAATAAGCACAGTGCCTCACGACGTCGGCGGCTATTTCGACTATTCAGCCAGAGACTTGGCTTCAGACGTCAGAAGAGACATCGTGCTGGCACTGGAACAGCTTGGCATGACAGTGGAAATGAGCCACCACGAGGTGGCTGAAGGACAGCACGAAATAGACGTAAGATACTCGGACGCGTTAAGCAGCGCAGACAACTCGATAACATTAAAACACACTGTAAAAGAATTGGCTGCAGCCCACGGACTTTACGCGACATTCATGCCAAAACCGATTTACGGCATAAACGGAAGCGGAATGCACGTCCACCAAAGCTTGTTTAAAGGCAATAAGAACGCGTTCTACGACCCGAACGACAAATACCACCTTTCAAATGTGGCATATGGCTACATTGCAGGAATGCTGGAACACGTCAGAGAAATCTCGGCAATAACGGCTCCGACAGTAAACTCCTACAAACGCCTGGTGCCAGGCTATGAAGCCCCGGTTTACATTTGTTGGGGTCAGAGAAACCGCTCAGCCTTGGTCAGAGTGCCGAGATACAGCCCGGGCAGGGAGAAAGCGGTTAGATGCGAAGTAAGATGCCCTGACGGAAGCAGCAACCCGTATCTCGCCTTTGCTGCCATGCTTACTGCAGGATTGGACGGAGTGAAAAGAAACCTGAAGCCTGCAAAACCTGTTGAAGAAGACGTCTACGAGTTTGACAACAAAAAACTGCAGGAATTGTACATCAAGACACTGCCAGCTTCCTTGGGAGAAGCCATGGAAGAACTGAAAAAAAGCAATTTAGCAAAAAAAGTACTTGGAGAACACACCTACACAAAATACTTGGAAGCCAAAAAACAAGAATACGACAACTACAGACTGGCAGTGACAGACTGGGAAATAAAAAGGTATTTGGAAGTGCTGTAAGCACGATGCAGTGGAGATCCACAACAGGCCTCCATTATATATTTTTCTGTTATAGTCTTCTCGGTATTATTCCTGAAATCAGTCCATGGTCTGCCAGCACTTCCGTGCACAGATTTGTAGACTTCTGTTACATGTTTCCCAGTATCTCCCTTGTTTTTTTGAGTAATTCTTTTGTGTTTTGTATTGCCTGTTCTGCGGATTCTTTGGAGTAGGTGAGGCCGTAGTCTGCTGCCTGTCGAAGATCCATGCTTTCCTCGAAGACTTCGAGGAATTGCGATTCTATAAGGTTTGTGTCGATGTAGAGGTTTTTGAAGGCTACGAGCAGGCAGTAGTGGGTTTTCTCTCTGTAGCCCTTGTTGAGCACCAGCGCTTTTACTGCGTGGAACATTGAGTAGTAGGACTGTATTATGGCCCACTTGTAGTCCCGTTCGGCGAGGGAGTTTTCCGCTCTCTTGAGGTCGTATTCCGCCCCTTTGAGCTCCTTTTCAATCATGCCTTGGTCTGGTTTTGTTTTTATGAGCTTTTGCTCTTCCATGCATTTCTTGAACTTGTAGTCCATTTCAACTGTTCCAGAGGTCTATTCCACGGGAAATTCTTTCATACAAGGGTTTGTCCTCTTTTTTGAGTTTCATGAATTCGTCAGTGTTGACAATTATGGCAGATACTTTTCTTTCAATCTTTGGGCTGAATTTGCTTACTTCTGCTCTCACCTTCTCTTTCTCTTTGGCAAGTATTAGTAGGTCAACATCGCTGTCCTCGGTGTCGGTTCCCTCTGCACAGCTTCCGAAAAGGGTTATTCTGGTTGAATGGTCTTTGATTCTTTCAACGAGCGGCTCAAGCTCAAGGGTGTTGAAGGTTATTTTCAGCTGCCTTACCACCGGGTTGTCTAGGTTTATGCAATAGAAGTTCATTCTCCCCTTTTGTTCAACGTGCACAATTCCCTGCTTTGCGAACTCCCGCAGGTGCTGGTTGGTAGAGCCGACACTCACACCAGCCTCTTTGGATATCTCCCGCTCATACATACTTTTTGATGGATTGCGAGCAAGGAGCCTTAAAAGCCGCGTTCCAGACCTTGAAAACAAATTCATTTTTTTGAACATATGTTATAATAAAATGAATTTCAAGTATTTATACCAGATTTATGTGCGCTAGAGTTTCCTCGGTATCATTCCTGACATTATTCCGTGGTCTGCGAGCACCAGGTTTGTCATTGCTTCTACTATTGATAGGGCTCTTGGAACAACGCACGGGTCGTGCCTTCCTTCAACCTGTATTGTAGCGTTCTTTTTAGTTTTCAAGTTCACCGTCTTCTGTTCCCGGTTTATTGAAGAGGTTGGCTTGAAGGCTACTCTAACCACAATCGGCATTCCGTTGGATATTCCTCCCAGTATTCCCCCGCAGTTGTTTGTAAGGGTTTTGACTTTGCCCCTGTCGAGAACAAATTCATCATTTGACATACTGCCTTTCATGCAAGCCAGCTTGAAGCCACCGCCAATTTCAACCCCTTTGGCTGCGGGAATGCTCATCAAGGCCATGGCCAAGTCGGAGCTAAGCTTGTTGAAGACTGGCTCTCCCAACCCTGGAGGAACGCCAAAGGAAACGCACTCAACCACGCCGCCAACGCTGTCGCCTTTTTCTTTAGCGTCTAGTATTGTTTTTTCCATCAACCTGGCTTTCTTGCAGTCAAAAGTCCTCACCGGATTAGTGTCAATCGCCTTTATTTTGTCCTTGGTCAAAGCTCCTTCAACCCAGATGCCGGCAATTTCCCTTGAGAAGCCGACAGTCTTTATGCCGAATTCGGCCAACAGTTTTTTCGCTACCGCTCCGGCTGCCACTCTTCCAATGGTTTCTCTGGCGCTGCTTCTGCCGCCTCCGCGCCAGTCAACGTTCCCGAACTTCAAACGCCAGGTCAAGTCTCCGTGGCCTGGCCGGATTAAATCCTTGATTGAAGAGTATTTGGAAGAATCAGCATTCCTGTTCCAAACCATCATTGAGATTGGCGTTCCAAGGGTTTTTCCTTCAAACACTCCAGAGAGAACTTCCACCTTGTCGCCTTCACCTCTGGATGTCGTCACCTTGCTCTGCCCCGGCCTTCTCCGGTCCAATTCCTTTTGAATGTCAGCAATGCTAATCTTCAAGTTTGACGGGCATCCGTCTACTACACATCCTACTGCGCTGCCGTGGCTTTCGCCCCAAGTCGTCGTTCTGAACAACGTTCCAAAGGTGTTCATTTTAATCTTCTGCTTTTAATTATTACGTATTAATAGAAGATAAAATGATTTCTAAAAAACAGGTTGAGGAAACCGTTGTGCAGCTGCTTAGAAAGTCCGTGGTAGAGATTCCCAAGGATGTTGAAAGCGCGATTGAAGAGGCTTTCAAAAAGGAGGAGGGAACAGCCAGAGAGCAGTTGAAGGCGATTTTGGAAAACATAAAAATCGCGAGAAGAAAGGAAGTTCCGGCATGCCAGGACACAGGAATACCTATATTCTATGTGAAAGTCGGCTGCAAGGCGAAAGTGGATTTGAACGAACTGAAGGAAGGCATTGTCAAGGGCGTTGCAAGAGCCACTGAAGAGATTCCCTTAAGGCCTAATGTGGTGGACCCGATTTCAAGAAAAGTCTGTAAAGACAACGTTTACGCTGGAATGCCTCACATTGAATTTGAATTCCTGAATGAAGGGGATTTTGTTGAGATTACTGCGCTTCCTAAGGGAGCTGGGAGCGAAAACATGAGCGCGTTAAAGATGATAAACCCTTCTGAAGGATTGAAGGGGATTAAAAAATTTGTGATTGAAGTGGTTGCGAAAGCTTCAGGCAACCCGTGCCCGCCGACAATAGTTGGAGTTGGAGTTGGAGGAAGCTCTGACTTGGCGTTGATAATGGCCAAGAAGGCTGTGTTAAGGCCTGTTGGAAGCAGAAACAAGGATGAAGAATTGGATTGCATTGAAGGCGAATTGAAAGAAAAGATTAATCAGCTTGGAGTTGGGCCTATGGGTTTGGGCGGGAAGACTACTTGTCTGGCAGTGCACATTGAAAAAGCCGGCTGTCATACGGCAAGCCTGCCGGTGGGAGTGAACATTCAATGCTGGACTGGAAGAAAAGCAACAGTAAGGATTAGGTGAGATGGCTGAAGTTAAACTTAAGATA
>VGJA01000002.1 GCA_016867655.1 Candidatus Altarchaeales archaeon
CCACAAACTCCTCCCCATACATGTCTATGAACCTCGCCAATGCCTCAGATTTGTCTCTAAGGCCGAATTTCTCCTTTATGACCCCAAGAACTCGGTTTCCGTATTCCGTAATCCTCAGGTTCAGCGTCACAACATTGCCATGCATAAAACACACCTCAAATAACTTGACATAACATTATATAACTTTAAGCTATTTAAATGATAAATCCAAACGCCTGTTAGACTTTAATTGCCAAAAAGCCCAGAAATAAAACATGGAAGTAATATTCTTAGGCACGTCAGGCTGCGTTCCCACGGAAACAAGGAACCTGTCCAGCATACTGGTGAACTACTTGAATCAGCCCTATCTCTTTGACTGCGGCGAAGGAACCCAAAGGCAGATGCGGCTTGCAGGAGTCAACTTCATGAAAATAGACCACATCTTTCTAACACATTTGCATGCAGACCACTTTCTAGGCTTGGGGGGAATGATACAAAGCATGGACTTCATGGAACGCACAAGAGAGCTGAACATCTACGGCCCAAAGGAAACTGAAGAAACCATAAACAAACTTTTGTCTGCAGGCACGTTCATACTAGACCACCTGACAGTAAAAGTCCATGAAATACAGCCAGGTCTCGTGCTGGACGACAGCAAATTCACAATAACCTGCGCAAAGACAATCCACACATCCAACAGCCTCGCCTACTGCTTTGAAGAAAAATCCCACAGAAAATTCCTAAAGCAAAAAGCACTGTCACTGGGAGTGCCTGAAGGCAGGCTGTTCTCGCAACTTCAGGAAGGCAGGGAAGTCACAGTGAAAGGCAAAACCATAAAGCCAGAAGACGTTTTGGACATCCCAATAGTGGGCAGGAAAGTAGTCTACACGGGCGACACAAGGCCCTGCAACAACGTAATCAAGCTTGCTGAAAACGCAGACCTGTTGATTCACGACGGCACCTTCAGCCACGAAGAAAAACAACTCGTGGAAGAATCAGCCCACACGACCAACGTCCAAGCCGCGGAGATAGCAATAAAAGCCAACGTGAAAAAACTTTATCTAACGCACATCAGCCAAAGATATCCAAAAAAAGAAGACATCAAAAAAATGGTTGAAGAAGCACGGAAAATCTTCAAACAAACCTACATCGCAGAAGACCTGCAGAAGGTAGAGGTAGAGAAACACTGGTGACAAAAACTTGGAAGTTACGCCTTCAACTCCACAAGAGGCCTTGGTTCTGAAGTGAAAAGCATGCCTCCCCTGTATTTCATCTCGTGAGCGATTATGCACACTCGCCCATCTGGCATCTTTCCTCCAATCATGTAAAGAGGATTCGCCTTTAGGTCCCAACGCTTTTCCATAGTTACCTGGTCTCTAGGTATTGCAGGGTCAAGCAGGTTTGTTCCAAACGCGTCATAATACGCAAACCTGTCTCCCTGACTAGGCCAAAGCGAGTCTAAACTAAGTGGCTTGCCCTCTGCAACAGCTACGCCAGGATGATTATGGAAAACCCCGATGAAATCCCTGCCAGCCGCCATCTTTCCCCTAACAACCTTCTCCGACTCCTTGGACAGTAAAGACGGCAATGAACTCTCATCACCCTTCGGCACTTCAACAAATTCTGTGATAGTGCCTGCCGTTCCAAACAAAAGCAAACCGCACTCACCTTTCATATGGTTTTCATTTACCAAACGCGCCATCTCCCTTGTGACTGCAAGCGTTTGGAATACGGGAGACCCATGCGATTTAAGGGGATTTATGTCAACAACCAGCTGATTCTGCGATCCAACGCCACCACGCTTAACTTCAACAACCATCGTGCAAACACCTGGAAAATGCCAATATTCCATGAGTATTACACAGCTAAAAACAAGTTCCTTTACTTCACCGCCACTGCTGAAACCGTCTTCCTCACCAGATGACTCTTGTTTCTAATGGGAGAACGCTCTTTCCCAGAAACCTCAACATTCTTGAAATCCTTGAAAAGATTTTTAACCTCGGTTTCAGTGAAATAATGACACAACAAACCCTTCTTCTTCAATAAAGTGTGCGGCTCAGGCATTTCAATCCTCTTGCCAAATTCCTCTCTGAAATCGCCCACAGCAAAATCCTCAAACAGCAAAACCCTGCCAGATTTCAAAACCCTGCGCAACTCAGCAACCGCTTTCCTTCTTTCAGACTCAAGCATGTTGTCCAACAGGTAATACACTACTGCAACATCAAAAAAACCTTTTTCAAAAGGCAAATCCAAAACATCAGCCTTCAAAAAAACAACATTACTGAAAGCCCTAAAAGACTGCCTGCACTGCTTCAAAGCCTCACTCGAAAAATCAAAAGCAAAAACCCTTCCAGGATTTTCTTCAAGAACAGCTGACAAAGTCTTCCCAGTGCCAACACCAGCCTCCAAAACAATTTTACCCTCAAAAGAAAAAGGAAACCTCAACCTCCTAGGACTCCACCTAGTCCCACGCCCACCATACTCCAAATCCCAAACACGCTCCTGCAAATCCACGAGTTAACAATAAGGGGATAAAGTAAATAACGTGATTAATCTCAACCAAACCTTTTGTCAATAAACGACAGATTCGCATCTATTGAACTCCAAACTAACTTCTCCATGCGCACGCCAGCACTATCCAAAGCAGCAGACATCTTTCTGGCTTTAAAACTATCCGGCGCCGTAAAAGGGTCAAGAGAAGGATCGTTAACACACCACAAAAAACCCTCCAGCTCGTCATCAGTGGGATTCCACACGCCACCAGACCTAAAGTCAACCAAATTGTGCGGATTAAACAATGTTATGCCATCTTTCAACAGCAAACCATTCACTTGAATCCCACCTTTACGAGCATTAATGACATCATTAGGGCCCGGAATCTTATCCAAATCCGAATCCTTAGGACTGTGATTGTGAAACCAAACATCCATCAAACCCCTATCCCTCATATCCCTAATATGATGAGGCAAAGAACCTCTCCCCTTCCGGCCCTTAACGAAACCCCACTGTTCAACACCCCTAAACCTAAATACATCAATCTCATTGACACGACCAACAAGCAGCATAAGTTCATCGCGCGCAGGCCTCCTCCTGAGAACAAAATAAACACCACTATCAGTAGAATCAGAAAACAACCTTGCAGACAACTCCTCAAAACTGTCAGTCACAAGACCCGCCTTCTCAACCACACCAACAGGCAACTGCACTAAACCCTTCGGAGTTACACGCTCCACACCCCCCACACCCTGCTCACCGTAAACAGGCTTGTGCACAAATAATATTCCACACACTCAACTAAAAAAACGAAGTTTTAATCCACACATACCTATATATTCCACGCCAAACGGGACCGTGGGGTAGTTTGGCTATCCTTCCAGCTTTGGGGAGCCCCTTTTTCTTTCCCGAAAGAAAAAGTCCCCCTAACGGGGATGTCCAGGGAACCTGGACAGCTTCACCCCCAAAAAGAAAGGGTGAAGCGTCTCGAAATAGCTGGTGACCTGAGTTCAAATCTCAGCGGTCCCAAAACTTCAGAAAGTTTTATCATCAAAGCGAAGGAGGGGTCTTCACTTCGTTTCGACCCCTCTGCACTAAAGCAATCCTGTTGTATGACCTGAGTTCCTGAAGCCCGAAGGGCTGAAGTCCAGTGAGCGTAGCGAACTGGGAAATCTCAGCGGTCCCATCTTCTGGTGACCTGAGTTCTTGAGCCCCGAACTTTGGTGAGGGGCGAAATCCCCGGTAGGGGGAAATCTCATCGGCCCCATACATCTTTTTATTGTCAATTTCCTAAGGTGTATGGCGTTTTGAAGGTGGTTTTAGTGTGAAGACGGTTTGGAAGATACTTTTGACGTTTGGCATACTGGCTTTGTTTATTTTAGTGTTGGGTTTGGTTGTGGTTTTTTTGGCTACTGGCTTTGGTGATGTGCGTGGTTTGGGCGGCGGTTATGTGGCTGTTATTCCCATTAAGGGGGAGATTACTTCTGGGGGGTGTGGCGGTGATTTGTTGAGCGGTCCGGTGGCTTGCGCTAATGCTGAGGATGTGAAGGAGAGCATTAGGGAGGCTAATGAGGATTGGAGTGTTGACGCTATTTTGCTGGACATCAACAGCGGCGGCGGCGGCGTGGTTGCGACCAGGGAGATTACCAAGGCGATTGAGGAGTCTGAGAAGCCTGTGGTGGCTTACATCGGCGATGTGGGCGCCTCTGGGGCTTATTATGCTGCAAGTGCTGCTAGAAGGATTGTTGCAGACAGGAATTCCATTACTGGTGGTATTGGGGTTAGGATGACTATCATGCATTACTATGATTTGATGTCTAAGCTAGGGGTTAATGTCACTGTGATTAAGGCTGGGGAGGATAAGGATGTTGGAAGCCCGTATAGGCCTATGACTGAAGGCGAGAGGGAGGAACTGCAGGTTATTGTGGACAAGACTTATGACGACTTTGTTGCGACTGTGGCTGTGAACCGTAATTTGAGCGAGGAGAGGGTTAGGAACATTTCTAATGGGAAGATTTACATCGGAGTTGATGCGAAGGAGCTGGGTCTTGTGGACGAGTTGGGGACTTTTGAAGACGCCTTGGATATTGCGGCAAGGGAGGGCGGCATTGAGGGCGAGCCTAAGATGAAGGCCATTGAACCAGAGAAATCCTTGAGGGACCTCCTTCAGGGCAGCATAAGAGTTCCGAATGATGTTTTATATAACATTGTGAAATATTTAGGTTAAGATGGGTCGTATAAAGCAGATTTACTTGAAGAGGGTTGCGGAAAGGCTTATCAGGGAGTATGGAGACGAGTTGGGCACCGACTTTAAGGAGAACAAGGAGAAGGTGAGCAAGTATGCTGACATAGCCAGCAAGCCGTGCAGGAACAAGATTGCGGGCTGTGTGACTCGCATGGTCAAAGCCAAGAAGAGCAGGGTGGAGTAAGGGGCTTTTCTGGGTTGATTTAAACCTTTGGTATTTTGGTTGCTGTCAATCCAAGGTGGCTTTGTTGGGCTATATTGTATAGCATTCTTTTTTGAAACTGCATGCGTCGCATTTTTTGCCGTTGCCGTGGGGGCATATTTCAGGCAGGTTTCCAGACAGTATTTCCGTTACTTTGTCTCTTGTGTCCAAGACTCTTCTCCTCAGGCGTTCTGTGAGCAACACCTGTCGTTGCTCCTGGACTCGAGTGTACTCCACAAAGCCTTGGAGTATTTCCTGCTGGAACTTTTCCTCCAAAAGCATTCCGTAGGCGCACAACTGCATTCTGTCGCCCTCCCAAACGCTTTCCCCGACTTTGCCTGTCTTTATCTCGACCGGACTCAGAGGCTGCATTATTTTGTCCACTATCCCAGTCAGGTTGAGGGCTTCAGAGCGTATCGGGTATTCAGTCTTCCAGGGCGTCACAGCCTTCAACGCCTGCTGCAGCCCCTGCTCCTTCACCAGCACTGCAAGCTTGCTGGAAATCAAACCTATTTCAGAGTTTATCTCCTCCTCTATTTCCCCAAGGATTTTGCCTAACTCAATGCCGGCAAGCTTTTCCTTGTATATATACGGCAAGTCATCTAGAATGCAGTCAAACTCGCTTTGCAGCAGCAGGCCAAGCTGGTCTTCGTGCTTTATTTTTTTCAGCAGTTTGCTCTGCCTTAGAGACAGCTCTTTTCTGATTGCATGCCCGACAAGACCTCTGGCCTGCTGGGGTGAAAGTTCTGGAGTCAGCTTTAAAAATTCCTTCAGGTATACTGCTCTGGGGCAGAACTCAAAATCCCTCAAGCCGGAAACATTAACCATCATCTTCAATCAAACGTACATTAGACTCTTTGTCAACGACTACCTCAAGCCTGCCGTTGTAGACTTCGACAGCGCCAATCAGGTCTACTGCTCTGCCAGGAGCATCATCCAGGTTCACTTGGGATGCAACGGCATACGGCACGAAGACGTCGATACTGCTGTTTTGCCCTGACACTTTTACCAAAAGCGAGCCTCCCTTGAACTTATGGATGCTGGTGACCTCACCCTTCAGATGGACGTTCTTTCCGACGAAACCTGTGTTTATTGAACCTACTTCACTGTAGGGCGGCTCCAAATATTCAGACGAGACTGTGAGCAGAACCAGCCCGACCACTGAAGTAAGCAATGCTATGTGCAGTACCCAATCACCCATGTATGGATGTTTTCGTTTGGGAATAAAAAGGGGGGTAGTTTAGAGTAATATAACGAAATATAAAGGCTTGGGCTCACTTGGCTGCGGCAGCGACCCTCTTCTTGTTCTTCCTCCTGATTTTGCCGACCTTGCCGCATCTCCTGCACTTGGTTGCAGTGAGGGGATTTTTTGCGTTGCAGGTCATGCAAACGCCCTTGAACAGCCTGACTTCAGCTTCCTTAAACTTTGCCATTGGAATTCACACGATATATAAGCGTGAGGGTAAATATAATAGAAGTCTAGTTTAAAAAAGGGACATTGTGAAAAACAAAGAGCAGAAAACGAAGATTCTTGCAGTACTTCTGGCGGCGTCGTTAGTTTTGATATTCTTCCTTAGCGTGAAGCTGATGGAAAAAAACAAGCCGGCCAGCGTAACCACCACTTTGGCCGGCAAGCCAGTCGGAGGAACTGTAAAAGAGGGGGACGTTGTTGAAGTGGACTACACTGGAAGGTACCTCAATGGGACTGTATTCGACACTTCATTGGAAGAGGTGGCGAACGAAGCAGGCATGTACAATCCGTTGAGGGAATACAAGCCGATATCGTTTACCATAGGCTTGAATGATGTGGTCTCTGGCGTGGAGGAGGCGCTGGTGGGGATGAAGGTGGGTGAGGAAAAGACCGTGACCTTGCCTCCTGAAAAGGCCTACGGCTACTGGAGCGAGGAAAATGTTGAGGAAGTAGAAAGACTTCAAGTCATGCCAAGGGTTGAGGAGATAGAGCTGGATATGTTTGAAGAGGTTATGGGCCAGAAAGCTGTTGTAAACCAAACCGTAGAGTCGCCTGGAATGCCCTGGGAGATGGTGATAACAAAGGTGGAGAACAACATGGTTTATGTGAAGCACAATATCGCCAACGGCACGGTAGTTCCAACCTATTTAGGAAATTCTACCATAACTGTGGATGATGAGAACATATATTCAACGCTACAAGTAAGCGAGGGGGACGTCATCGCAACTGACATAGGCTATCTGAAGGTTCTGGAGGTTGACGAAAACTTAGTGACATTGGATGCTAACAACCTGCTGGCAGGGCAGACGATAATATTCAACCTCAAGCTGATTTCAATAAACCAGGTGGAAGACCAGTTTGCAAACCAGCCGGCGTATTAGGTTGCTGAGATTTTTGCATTGTACAGGATTACTGCTTTTTATTCTAGGATTACCCGGTTTTTACTATGCAAGCCCAGCCGGAGAAGAGAGGAGAGACGCCAAAAGGCCAAGGAAATATTGCAAAAGCTGGCGAGGATGTTGTTAGGGAGTTGAACAGGAGGAAAAAGCTTCTCCTGATGGCCGCAGACGGCAAACTGAGGGAAGACAAGGAGGTGGCAAACCTGGATTACCCACAGCTTCTCGAAGAAATCATGGGCAGATTCCCAACCACATTAAGCTTTAGGCTTGTTGCATGTGCAGGGAAGATGGCAGTGTTTTCGTCTGTAGAACAACTTAGGAAACAACACGCGGACTGGATTCCAGACTTAGAAAGGCAGGCACGTGAACGCTTGCAAAAAACGGCTAAGCCTGACGGCAAGATGGACCCAGCGTTGGAGCAAAAAAGAGTAGAGGCTTTGGTGCTTGAGATAGTCAACAAACCGAAGAGGGAGCAGTATATGGCCGTTGCCAAAAAGATAATCGCAGACATGAGAATTGTGTTTGAGAAAACCAAGGGTACTTTTGCCTTGACGGCCGGCCAGATGGACCAAGTCTACAGCATCTTGAAGGTGAGTGGAGAGAGAACGCGGGAGGAGCAGGCAATAGATATTGAAACCAGGAGGATGGAGTTGGAGTGGGGCTTTCACAAAAAAGGCGCTCCGGCGGTGCGAGGGGAGAGGGTGTTTGTGGAGCACCAGAGGAGAGAGATTTTCAGGCGAATCAGCGAATTGGCTGGAAAAGTTAAGAGAGAACCTACTGTTGAAGAGAGACAGGACATATATGACGAGGTGTATGCTGAAGACAGGGGCAGAAGAATACTGCACGAACTTATAGTTGGAGAAAACTTAACCAATGTTGATTTTGGTATAGAAGTCCAAAAGCTTGGAGGATTGGACGCATTCGACAGACGTGTGATAAGCGAGGCTAAAGAAGTCGATAAAACAGACAATCCAGACAAATTGTTCCGGGTTGCTGAAGGCGCTGTTGGAAGCAGGGAACCACATACCAGCAGCCTGAAGGCAATAAAACCTAGGATAACCCAGCTCTGGAACCAATAGATAAAAAACTGTAAAAAGAGATAGCGGGGGGTAGATTTGAACTACCGACCTTCGGGTATCTTAAACTTTTTGTTTCATCTTTTAGTTGAATCCATCTTAGGGGGATGAAACATCCCAAAAAAAAGGGAGGTTTTATGAGCCCGACGAGCACTCCTGGCTGCTCTACCCCGCTGTGCCCTGGCTTTTAGTATTGGGTTTTAGTTCTATATAAGTTTGTTTAGAACAATTTGGGAAGCATGCTTATTGCCAGGCCTGCTATCAGTCCAAGCATTATGGGCGGCAGCGCGGGAAGCGTAATGTTTCTCCTGTTTTTCACGTACTGGAACAACAGTATTATTCCCATCAAGCCGCCTGCTGCAGTGGCAATTGCGTTTGCCAGCGCATAGTCTTTGTACACCGAGACTGTGAACACCAAGGGTATTGCCAAATCTCCTGTACCCAAACCCAGGTTTCTTCCCCCAACTGGTATCAGGAACATGAAGGGTAGTTTGCCCTTGGCCTTTTCAGCCAAAGTGACCATGTGTTTAGTGTAGAACACCGCAATCAGGTCGTAGACCGAGAGCACTACCAGCAGCAGCAGCGAGGGCAGTGCTGACAGAGACGCCCCGAGGAACGCTCCAACTCCAGAGACAGTCAATATTAAAGTCAGGTTCACAAACAGCAGGTTTTGTTTTTTCCAAGTGGTCAGAGCCAGCAGCAGCACCGCAATGGGAAGGCCAAACTTTGGCGTTATGGCAAACAAAGTCAAGTACACACCAACAAACAACGCCAGGTAGGCTATCGCCTTTATGATAAAATCCTTTTTCATTTTTATCAGCAGCAGCAGAAAGCCAGTCATCACAAGGATGTACAAGAAGATTTGGGCTGAAGAGCCAAGCGACTCAGGGTCTGGAACCGCGGGAGGAATCTCCCCAGTCTCGTATATCATGGGTATTAATGCACTGCCGACGTGCAGGCCAAGAGCCATCACAACAATGTACAGCGCTACTATGTAGGTTATCGGACTAATGTGTTTCATCTCAAAAACCAGCTTATTCTATTGCAAAGGTGAACTGCCCGTGCTTCGGCTCGTAGATTATTCCCTTAAGCTTCAGCTCGTTCAAGTATTTTTCGGCGTCGCTTCTTGATATCCCATGGCCTGCAACATGGTCGAGTATGTCGTTCAACGCCGCAGTGTTGCCCTCTACGTTCCCCACCAGCTCCCTTATGGCATCCTCAACCATCTTTATCTTGTCCCTAGCAGCCTTCGGATGGTCTGTCGCAATCCTGTCTATGTCCAATAGGCCAGAGCTTTTGTCATAAGCCACCTCCCTCAAAACAAAGTTTGTCAGGTTTATCGCCCTCTCAGCGTCTGCCACAGTGACCTTGTCGCTAAGCCTGATTTTGGCTGAAGCTTCCGCCAGTCTGATCAACGCCTCAAGCTGCCTTGGAGTTGCAGGCACCGCGCCGCCGTGGCTTGAAGACCTTAAGGTGACGTAATATTCCTTGATCTTGTCCATCGCGTCTGTGGTCAAAACCGGCTTTACGTTCTTCCGGGAGTAGGAGATGTACTTCCTGAACAAGTCTGCAGGTATGTCAGCCTTTATCTCCTCCATGTCTTTCTCAGTGCCGTGCATCTTCATTATGTGATCCGCTATCTTTTTGTCCTGCTCCATGTCAACGATATCCTTGACTGGGAAAATCAAGTCAAACCTGCTTATCAAAGTCGGAGGTATGTCAAACTGCTCTGCAGGAGTCTTATAAGGGTCAAAGCGGCTGAACTTCGGGTTAGAAGCTGCGAGTATGGAAGTGTTGGCCCTGAAGGTGGTCATCATCCCGGCTTTTGCGATACTAATTGTGTTGTGGAGGACTACGCCAGAACTTATGAAGGAGTGTGTTGGCTCTACAGTGACGTCGTAAACCCACCTGGTTCTCAAGGGCCCTTTGTTTCTAACCATGCGCGTTTTCTTTATGCGCTCGAACGCCACGTTTGACTCCAGTAGTCGTTCCAGTTCAGTTAGCTCTGCACTGCTTTTGTCTATTGAGAGTAGTGTCATCTCTTTTGCCTTATGGAAGATTTCATCTCTTTTGTTTTTGGAATAGCCTTTGCGTTCGACATAGTCCACCATGCCTCTGGTAAAACCAGCCTCCAAAGCAACTTTGTTTTGGCTCCACCCCGTTGCTGAACGCAGCTGCCTTAGGTTTGCCGCCCGGGCTGCGCCGCTAACAACGCACTCCAGCCTTTTTTTCAGCATAAACATTTTTTCTGAAAACACTTCTCTGGATACCCCAAAATTGTTCTCTAGATGCTGGTTGAAGTATCCATTGTATGCCAAGCCAAGCTGTTTGTGGAGGTTTATTATCCTGCCAGACAAGTCTGCCGGCAGCACATCGTGGTGTCTGTTTTTCCTGCAGCTCTTTCCAACAATAAATGCTATTCTTTTGTATCTGAAGTCGCGCGGGTCAACCAACTCATTAAAGAATTTCCTGAGGGAATCCCCTTTTATGTAGACCTTGTATGACATGGACTCTTTGTCTACTGCTATTCTTGACCTGACTGCTAACTTCAAAAGCAAATCCTGGTAGTCTTCAGCCAGCCCTCTGGATGAAGTCCTATAGCAGACGGAGTTGGACTCAACACTTCCATCCCCCAGGAACGCAGCCCTGAGGAATTCTCTTGCATCCTCGACTGAGCCGGAGAGTATTTTAGAGGGTATTCTCTTGTAGTGCGACAGCGCAAAGATTTCCGGGAAGTTTTCTTTAAACCAGCCGTAGAGTTTTGTTGAGATATACCTTAGGGTTGTTGTCTTGGTGCAGGAGCTCACGTTGACAGATGGTTTTAGGTCAAACAGCCGTTCCATAAGAACCATGAACTCGCCCAGCATGAATTGAGTTTTGTTGGAAAACCCTATCTCAGCGCTTCTGCTGGCATAAGCGTGTCCTTCTGAGACCAAAAAGCCGAGCACTGCAGATAAATCAGGGTTGAGTTTCACTGGAAATGTCAAATTCTTTCTACCATAAGCAGGCTTGTCTGCTGTTAGACACACAGCCTTGCTTGAATTTGGAATAACCTTCGGCGAGGGGACAAACATCCCCACCCTGGCTTTGGAGGCTTCAATACACCTAAACCCGTCATCCCACAGATATAGTGGATGCTCGGGAGTCACAAGAATGATTCTACCATTGGAATAGGTGATTTCCACAAAATAATCTGGAGCCTTATGCCTGCTGACCCTATCCGCACCAACCTTAAAAACTTTGTTGAAATCAGTAGTATACAATGGAACGTAATCACACAAAGGGAGTATTTCGCATTCAATACCGTCGACCACACCACGAGGATTTGCCTCAAAAAGCTTGTCCACATATTCGCCAATCTTTACCTTACCGCCATCAGCCAAGAAAAGCTCGAAACTTGGGTGATAGCTTTGCTGTTCCATTGCCTCGTGCATTGCGCTCCTGTCTTCTTTGGTCATCTTGTCGAACTCGTCTATTGCGGCTATTCCGCCGCTGGCTAACACCAGTGCGCCAGCCTTCAGAGTCCAGGCCCCGTCTGCAAACTCGTCCTTCTCTGCTGTGGCGGTCAAACCAGCGCCTGTCGTTCCTTTCCCAGTGACGTAAATGCTTTTGGGCGCTATGTTCTTGACATACTGGAGCATTCTCGACTTAGCGACGCCTGGGTCTCCGATGAGAAGTATGTGCATGTCAGACCTTATTGAAGTTCCATCGGTGGTTTTCTTTCCAGGGCGGCCGCCAAACAGCTGCAGCGCGATGGCCTCCTTCACCTCATTGTATCCGTAGATTGAGGGCGCTATTGAGCCGATGATTTTCTCGTATATCGCAGGGTCTTTGGAGAGTTTTTTGATTTCCTTCTCCTCCTCTTTGGTTGTTTCAAGTTCCTCAAAGTCCTTTTGAAGCGCTTCGGCGTAGTTGGCTTCTATGAACTTATGATACACTGGGGTCTGTATGTTGGTTTTCTGCGGCTTCAGCCTGAGGATTCCGTTGACCACCACCTTGTCTCCGGCAGTCACAACATCTGTGAAGTCGTCTTCAACGATAACCTCTATTTTTCTTGCGTTTTCAGTGCCCTTCAGCTGTTCCAAAGGCTCTTGTATTTCCAAATACTGTATGTCCACCCAAGATGACTGGTCTTCGATGAACCGGAAGTCGTCCCTGCCGCAGTGCGTGCACTTTGATGGCTTTGTCAGCATCCTCCTCTCCTGGATTATGGAGGCTCTTTCATTGCATCTGTTGCAGTAGAACACTGCTTTGTATACTTTTGGTAGCACGTCGCTGATTTTGTTTATCACGCCCTCTGTAGAAATCAAGTGGCCTATGTAGTCCGAATTTATGTCCCTGATTGTGACCGTGTAGCCCTTTTCTTTGGGGATGTTTTTGAATCTCACATGCAGCATCGGCCTTTCAGCCGCTTCAACTCCGCCCATCTTCTCCACGCCTTCGGTGGAAAGCAGCATGTCTTTTTCGGACAGCAGTGCATTGAAGAGCGGGATTATTTCATCAGGCGTTTGCATGAGCTTTTTTGCAAGTTCGCTATCAAACTCCTCAAGCTGCTGGTAGTCCAATACAAGGCTTTTTTTGTTAGGATACACGCTCGCCAGTTCCTGGATTTCCCTCTCCTTTGAGTCTAGAAACTTCTCTATTTTCTCCTTCACAGCAAACCACCCGATGATAGAAGGGAAATAGTATTGGATGGGTTCAATAAAAATGAAACCACACCGCCGGAAAAATAATGCTCTGTTGGGCTTGGACCCTGTTGCGCTGCGCGATCGTATCTACTTTACACACCACCGGTGTGCGGAGCGGTCGTGTTTCTCACCTTGTTTATTAAAGTTTCTTCGACATTTGTCGTTGTTTTCTACGTCATGTTTTTATATCACCTGAGCATATAGTTAAAGACGCGCGCTAAACAATGGACCTAGGTAATCCACTCGCCAAAAGTATTGCAGGCGAAATTGCCATATCAAGCCACCCATCAGTAATAATGAAAAAATGGCGGGAGATATTCAGGCTAAGCCAGAGCGAGCTGGCCAATGCCATGGACGTGTCCCCCTCAGTGATATCAGACTACGAATCAGGCAGGCGGAAGTCGCCCGGAACCCACTTCATCAAAAAGATGGTGGAATCCCTGATAGAAGTGGATGAAAAACACGGCGGCGAAATAGCAAGAAGGTTCACATTAGACACACAGTCAGAGGCAATATTAAACCTGAGGGAATTTACAAACCCAATAACGGCTTCAAGGCTGCTGACGGAGATAGACGGCCAAATAGTCAACGGAAGAAAAGCAAGAGACATCACAGTAAAGGGATACACTGTGATAGACAGCATCAAGGCCATTGTGGAGTTGTCTGAGGAAAAGCTGAAGGAACTTTACGGTTCCACAACCGAACGCGCCTTGATTTTCACGAAAGTCCACACTGGAAGATCACCGTTGATTGCGATAAAGGTTACGAAGCCAAAACCCAATTTGGTCGTACTGCACGGCTTGAAGCCGAACAAGGTGGACAAGCTTGCAGTCAGAATCGCAGATTCCGAGCAGATACCGCTAGCGGTCTCGGCAATAAAAAGCGAGGAAAAACTAATAGAATGTTTGAGTAGGATAAGATGACGACAGTGGGAATAGTCTCATACGGAGCATATATACCAAGATACCGGATTAGGGTGGGGGAGATTGCCAGAGTCTGGAATGACGATGGCGAGAAGGTCAGCAGGGGCCTGGGGGTTTATGAGAAAAGCGTTCCGGCCATGGACGAGGATACTGTAACAATAAGCGTTGAGGCTGCTAGAACCGCGTTGGAGAACGCTGGCATAAACCCGCAGGACATTGGAGCAGTCTATGTTGGAAGCGAATCCCATCCCTATGCCGTGAAGCCTTCTGCCACAATCGTGGCTGAAGCCATTTACGCGACTCCGGATTTGACTGCCGCAGACTTGGAGTTCGCATGCAAAGCCGGAACCGCTGGAATACAGATGTGCATGGGCCTGGTCAAGGCAGGCTACATAAAGTATGGTCTGGCTATCGGCGCAGACACTTCACAGGGAAAGCCGGGAGACGCTTTGGAGTATACTGCAAGCGCCGGAGGAGCAGCTTACATAATTGGCAGAGACAAGTTGATTGCTGAAATCAAGGACACTTATTCTTTCACGACAGACACCCCGGACTTCTGGAGGAGGGAAGGCCAGGAGTACCCGGAACACGGCCAGCGTTTCACAGGCGAACCTGCTTACTTCAGACATGTGGTCAGCGCGTCAAAGAAGATTATGGAGAGAAACAAGCTGAAGCCTGAGGACTTCGACCATGTTGTGTTCCACCAGCCGAACGGCAAGTTTCCAAAGATTGCGGCCAAAAAGCTTGGGTTCAGCGACGACCAGCTTAACACTGGACTGCTGACGCCTTTGATTGGGAACACCTATTCCGGCTCAAGTCCATTGGGGCTTGCAGCGGTCTTGGATGAAGCTAAGGCAAACCAGCTGATACTGCTGACGTCTTATGGAAGCGGGGCTGGAAGCGACTCGTTCATAATAAAGACGACCAAGGGTATAGAGAAGAGGAAGAATGTAAGGCCGGTGAGACAGTTAGTCAACCGCAAGGAGTACATAGACTACGCTATTTACGCTAAATTCAAGGGCAAGATAAAGGGGGTTGCTTTGGAGAGGTAGAGGAGAATGGCAAGAGATGTCGCAGTCATTGGAGTTGGAATGACAAAGTTTGGGGAATTCTGGGATAGAGGGTATAGGAGCCTCATAACCGAAGCTGGCTCCAAGGCCATTATAGACGCGCGGATAGACGGCAAGGACATTGACGCGGTCTATGTCGGCTCTATGAGCCCAGGAAGATTGATTGGACAGGAGCATGTGGGTGCTTTGGTTGCAGACTATGCGGGGTTGGTGGGAGTGCCCGCGGCAAGAGTTGAGGCTGCGTGCTCTTCAGGCGGCCTTGCCTTACACCAAGCTTATTTGGCGATAAAGTCTGGCTTGTATGACATTGTCGTGGTCGGCGGAGTGGAGAAGATGACTGACGTCAGCACAGAACACGCAACTGTGGCTTTGGCCGGGGCAGCTGACCAGGAGTGGGAGGCATTCCACGGGATAACCTTCCCGGGCTTGTATGCACTGATGGCGCGAAGGCATATGATGGACTATGGGACCACTGAAGAGCAGATTAGCTTGATTTCAGTGAAGAATCATGCCAATGGCAAACTGAACCCCTATGCTCAGTATCAGTATGACGTAACTCTTGAGGATGTCATGAAGTCCAGCATGGTTGCAGATCCCTTGAGGTTGATGCACTGCAGCCCGATTACGGACGGTGCTGCGACAGTGGTTCTCGCAAGCGGCGAGAAGGCTAAGAAAGTTTGCGAAAACCCAATTTGGATTAAGGGCTCTGCTTTGGCAACAGACACTCTTTCACTGCACGGGAGGAAGAGCATCACCAAAGTGGAAGCGTCGGCAATGGCTGGAAAGAAGGCCTATCAGATGGCCAAAGTAAAGCCAAGTAAAATAGATTTCGCTGAAGTGCATGACTGTTTTGCAATAGCTGAGATACTTGCCATAGAATCACTGGGCTTCTGCAAGATTGGAAAAGGTGGGGAGATGGTTGAGAACGGAGAAACGTGGATAGACAGCAGAATTCCGATTAACACGAGCGGCGGCTTGAAGGCGAAAGGCCACCCTGTAGGAGCCACTGGAATAGCGCAGGCTATTGAGGCAACATGGCAGCTTCGCGGCCAGGCTGACAAACGCCAAGTAAAAGGCGCGAAAACTGGCTTGACGCAGAATGTCGGCGGCTCTGGCGCGACATGCACAGTACACATATTCAGCGAGGAAAAATGAGCAAACGTATTCCACTGCACTGGAGGTTGATACCGCATAGATACAGGCTTTTGGGCAGCGAATGCAAGCGCTGCAGGGAAAAGTTTTTCCCAAAGAGGACGGTGTGTCCGAACTGCAGGCGTCGGGGCCAGATTGAGGAGGTAGGATTCTCAGGCAAGGGGGAGATTTACTCTTATACTATAATACACGTGCCTTCAAGAGGCTTTGAATTCCTGAAACCCTATGTCATGGCTCTTGTGAAACTGACTGAAGGCCCGCTAGTGACATCGCAGATAGTAGACTGCGACCCTGAGGAAGTTGACGTTGGGCAGAAAGTCATGCTAACTTTCAGGAAGATTTCAGTGGACGGAAGCAGTGGGATAATACGCTATGGCTATAAGTTCAAGCCCAAGACTAGTCTTTCCTTATGACGGAGATGCCGACTGAAACTGCAAGTCTGATTTAAGGAACTATTCCTTCCCCCTCAAGACGTATTCTATAACCCTTGCGTAGCCTGGTCTTGTTATTATTATTCCCACCAACACGCCCATTATTGTGGTGAATGCAAAACCCTTCAGCATTCCAGCGCCTATGCTCAAAATCGGAAGCATGGCAGCTATTATGGTTGCAGCCGCCAGGAATATTATGGAAAACGCCTTTCTCACCTGCTCGCCAAGGCTGAAGAATTTTTTGGCTTCCCTTCTGCCTGAAATAAGCTCATCTGTCAGTATTATCTGGTCGTTCACCCCAGTGCCTACTGCAGCTATTATTCCAGCCATCGACGGCAGATCAATGTCCCAGTTTATCAAAGCTGCAAGACCAAGAACGATTGAAACCTCACTAAGGTCTGTCAGCATTATCGGAACAGAAATCTTCCAGTTCCTGTATCTTAGGAATATCAGAAGACCCACAGTCAAAAGAGCTACCAAACCGGTCAAAGCGCTGTATTTCAGAAACTTCACACCAAGAGTTGGCGGCGTCGTGGACTCTGAAACCACGTTTAGCTTCACAGGAAGGTTTCCAGAAGTCAACAACACTTGCATTCTTTTGACGTCTTCCTTAGCCTCCTCCACAGTCCTGCCATAGCCGGTTATCACATTCTCATACTGGCATTCTCCTTTAGGGTCAAAAGCCAATCTAGGAGAATTCTCCAAACCAATCATCTCGGTAATCCAACTATCGTAAGAAATGTTAACCTGCGACGTTCTAATAGTCTTCAAGCCGTTTTCCTCAAGAAGGTTTCTAAACAAATCAGACATCTCATCCTCACTGCCAGCAAGATAGACTGTGCTAAACCCAAACCTGCTTAGATTCAGCAGCTCGTTGAGCGTCTTGTTCTCATCCATCTTCCAGTATACAACAACAGGTATCACAGAACGGTTGGTTATGACATCAATTATGCTTCCGCCATAATAGAGGCTGTCGCTGCTGGAGGTTGAGCTCAAATTGCGCAGTATCGAATACTTTCCTTCAGTAAACACTATTGTCGTATTTTTAGGCCGGTCTATGAACAAATCCACCGGACGGTTTATTTTTCCAGCCCCAACCTGGCCGAAACGGCACGCTCCTGTCGGACTGTTCTTAACCCCAACAGTCCACCTGAATCCATCAGACATTTTTTCAATCCACATGCCGCTGGGACTTAAGTCAGCGCTCAACTCGTCGCCCTCCATCGCCAAAGCGCCGTCAATCCTCATCTCAAAATGCGCCTGCTGCTTTAGTATTTCCTCTATCCTAGCGGTCTCAGCCCTGGAAGCGCCGGCAATCTGTATCAAAATATATTGGTCCCCCCAAGGTCTCACCGGAATCTCCTTCAAACCAAGAGAATTCAACCTATTCTCGAGAATGGTTTTTTCAAGAGACATTATGTAGGAATCCACCGCACTCTCAAGCCTAAGCTGTATCTCAACCCCACCAGCAAAATCCAGACCATAATCAATGCCATTACCCAAACCAACTGGCTTGCCCTTGTTCACAGGAAAAACATTGAAAATCAGAAGCCACGCTATGAACACCGAAACAATCCAAAGCAAAACCTGCCATCTTCTTAACAATGGGTGCATGTCTCCCCCCAGTTTTATTCTTACTATATTCCCCTCTTTAATCTACTCCTTGAATATGCTGAATTTGAACAACTTCCTTTGGGGCGCTCTTGGGCGCGATAGATACCATTTGAGCATTCCGGCGTTAGTCCACCATGTGCTGAAGACATCCCCCACCAAGCCAAACACCAAAACCGTTGCAATACTCTTCAGCGTCGGTATCTGAA
>VGJA01000003.1 GCA_016867655.1 Candidatus Altarchaeales archaeon
ATCCTAGCCGATGCTTTTGAGGCAGACGTCAAGTCCAATTGAGAGCGCGCTAGAACCTTCCCCAAGCCTTCTTTCCCTACAGGATACTTGAAAACCTTCATCATTTAAGTAATATCTCATTCAGGCATAAAAAACCCTCACACCTCTTTAATCTTCAAGTAGAAGTAGGGGTTCACCACATAAATGTAGGTGTACAGTATGGCTTGCAGCAGGCGTATTGCAATAAAGCCTGCTAGTGCTAGAAGGGCAATAAAGCCGGTTGACTCAAACACAAAGCCAGCGAGCATTGTGATCAATGCAAGCACCATGAGCGCGATATTGACTTTGAGGAGCTCGTTTTTGTGCTTCAATCCAAGGGTTATGCTCTCAGACACGCTTGCAACCATTCCTTTCCTTTCCAATATTGCGATGGGCATCACAAAGAAGAACAGTATTGAAACAACGAGGATTAACGCCACTGTGATTGGCGCCGTAATCCAGGCCAGAGACGGCATTGCGGAATACATTATGGAAAGCTGTATGAAAACCGCAGCAGCCATTAATGTGAAAAGCAGCATCAGCAGCATGAAACCAAAGAAGATGATTGTCTTCCAGGATTTCAGCGCCTCCAGAAGCGACTTAAACAAGTTTATCGGCTTTTTGTTGTTATAGTCTGAAACTATGCTTGGATACATTGCATAAGAAACCAAGTCGATGAAATAGAGGGCAATCATGAAGCCGAACAATAGGAACACTTCATTCATCAGCGAGACGTCAACTTTTGCTGGGTCTGCAATCTGGGAAGCTCTCAAAGCAAGGCTTGCAGCCCAGATGGCGTAAAAGCTGTAGAGTGCAGTTGTGACCAACTTTGGAGCAAAAACCTTAGGCTCCTTCTTAATTAGAATCAACGATTCTTTCAGCACGGAAATAGCGTTCATTTTCTTGCTTTAACGCTGACCATCATGTGGTCTTTGTCATAGGGCTTCAAGTCCACAGTCTCCAGCACGTTGTACTTTCCCCTGAGCTTGCCCAACTCCTCTTTGAAAACCACCTTAGGGTCTTTGACGCTACTTATGCTCCTCGCCTTTATCGCCAGCATTGCATCTTTGGCCTGATAATAATCCAAGTTCCTCAAAAGTATTTCAGCCTGGTTTTTCTGCGCAACGTCCTGGTATATCACATCAACGCTGCCAACCAACGGAGCGTAAGACTGCGGATGTTTTGCATCTCCAAGAATGGGAATCATGTTCTTTTTCACAGCGCACAAAGGCAGCAGCTCGCGCATCATTCTCTGGCTTACTTCAACGCAGTAGACAAAGCCTTTGGTCATGTCTGCGACATGGCTTGCAGTGGTTCCAGTAGAAGCCCCCAAATACAACACATTCGAATCCTGTCTGATTGGCATGTTTCTAAGACCTTTCAGTATTGCAGCAGCCAGTTTGCTTCTGAAGGGGTCCCACATGCGGTATTCCCTGTTGTTTTGTTTCACTAGCTTTTCGCCATAAACCCTAAGACCCTTTGCAGAGTTTTCAGTGCACAACTGGCCGTCCAAATTGTAGACTCCCAGAAAAACTTGTTTCATCTTTAGGTATTTGGATTGTTTTAAATTAAGGTGTTGTTACTCTTCGGTTTTGGGTATTCAGTCAATTCTGGAAACCATGAAAACCGCGGAAACCGAAAGTCCAACAGTTAGGCGCTACAGGGAAGACTAAATCAGGCCAGCTCTCGAAATCAGCAGTATTAGTGTTGTCGCAGTCAGTATCACTGGCAGGAAGGGCATGCTTATGCCGTCTCCAAATCTTCCTAAAATCGGCTTGAGGAGTATTCTGAGAAAAACCAGTAGGACGTAGTATGCGAGAATGTAGATTGGGTTCATCAAGGCCATTGCAGCGCAGGCTGCGGTCAAATCCATTTCCGAGAGTGAAAGTATTATTCCAAAAAACCTCCAGGAGAATACTGCAAAGACTATTATCATCGACCATTTTACAGCAAAGACTGCCAGCGGAATGCCTGACAGCCGATAAAAGTCGTAGCCCAGAAAAACGAGTGTGAACAAAACCCAGACTTCAGCGAATTCTTTCTGCGCCGCCATCCTCTTCAAGTCGCTCAAAGACGCAACAGTGAAAGAGCCCAGCAAAAACAAAAAGCCGTAAAACTGGGGCTGGTCGACATTTGCCATAGAAAACAGTTGCGTGAAATCCATGCTACTTCCTCATCAACTCTTCAATCCTCTCCATAGTGTCTGTGTCCAAAGGGCCTTTGTCGTTTCTAATCCTCACCAGCCTTGGAAACCTCAATGCATAGCCAGAACTATAAGTCGGGCTGTGCTGAATCTCCTCATAGGCGACTTCAACCACCACCTTCGGCTTTATCTTCACTTCCTGGCCTTTTTCCTCAACAACCAGCGGCTTCAAAAGCTCGGTCATCTCCTGGAACTGTTCGTCAGTCAACCCAGTTCCAAGCCTCCCAATCTCCAAGAACTCTCCCCTAGCCGGGTCGTAAACCGACAGCAGCAGCGACGCAAGCCAATGGGCTCTCTTGCCTTCACCCCAAATTGCTCCTATTATAATCAAATCCAAAGACTCCATAACAGGCTTCAGTTTATACATATAGCCGACTCTCGAACCCGGCTGGTAGGGCGCATCCAAGTTTTTTATCATCACGCCCTCATGGCCGAGAGAAATAGCATGCTCATAAAATTCGTCAGCCTGCTCTGCGTTGTCTGTGACCATCTGTTCAGACAGCCTGAAAGACTCGGTTGCTGAAACAGCCTCCTCCAAAAGCTTTCTCCGCTCCCTGAACGGCGTCTCCAGCTTGCTTTCACCGTTGATGTAAATCAAGTCAAACAAATTAACTTCAACAGGAATCTTTTTGACCATCTGGCTTATGTCATACTTCCTCTTTATCCTCCTGGACAAATCCTGGAACGGCCTTGGCTTTCTGTCCTCAAAACTCTTTATGGCAACAACCTCGCCTTCTATTATCGCGCTCTCTGCGTTGATGTTCTCCATACTTGACTTCACTATCTCAGGAAACTGTTTAGTCACATTTTCAAGCCTTCTCGTATAAAGCTCAATCTGCTTTCTGTCTTTGTGTATCTGTATTCTAGCACCATCATACTTTACCTCAAAGGCAGCCGGGCTGAATTCAGCTAAAGTCTCCTCTAGGCCTTCAGCCTTCTGCGCTAGCATCACCTTCACAGGCCTCATTGGGACTAAACTCACTTCCTTCAGTTTCTCATTCCCCCCAGTATTTGCTGTCTTCGCAACCTCCCCCAAGTCTGAAGTAAGCTGATAAGCCCTTTCAACCAAATCCACGTCAACATTAAAGGCCTTTGCAATGGCATCCCTTATTATACCATCACCGACTCCAAGCCTCAGTTCACCCAAAACCAACCTCACCAAATACCTCGACTCCAACGGGCCTGCATTCGACAACAGCTCCTGTACGTAGCTCAACCTCTTCTCCTGCGCGCCCTTGCCTTCCAAAACAGCTGCCTTGGACAAGTTGTCATAGACTTTTTCCAAAGTAAGCGTTTCCTGAAACAAAGTTGTCTGTGTTTTCTTCACCAAAATCTGCTCGGCAACCAAGCCTGCGTCGCCCTTGTCCCTTATCAGCTTTTCAATCTCCTCATCTTCAACCCCGGAAACATCAGACAAAGCCTTTATCATAAGTTTGCCTGCAATTCCCAACTCTACGCCCTGCCATATTGGAAACACCTCCCCCCCTATGAAATAGCACGCAATCGAAAGTGTTTCCCTAGGAATCTTTGAAAGAAAACCAGCTATGATGTCAGTCATCTCAATCCTGCCGCTTTTACTGTCCAGCAGACTGCACAATTCTGCAAAATCCTTGAATTCCATGATGTTTCTCTTCTCCTACTTCTCGTCTTCCCCCCTCGGCTTTATGAAAAATTCTACTATTTTGTCCAGCCAGCTTTTTTTCTTCGGCTTTGGTTTGTGAGCCTTTTTTGGCCTCCTCCTCTCCAGTTCTATCACCTCCTCTTCCTCCTCTGCCGGCTTTGAAGCTCTCCCATGCTTGGTCTCCCTAATCCTCACGGCTACAGTAATCGGCTGCTCAACGCACTCGCCAACAACAAGAGCGTGGCCTACCGGAAGCTGCTTTATCTCGTTTTCCATGTGCAGTGTGAAGCCTTCTATCGAACGCCCTATAGCGCGCAAGTCGTTTGGATTCGTCACCTTCAAAATAATCTGCGTGTTGCACTGGCTCAAAACGTTTTTGTCGACTCTAGCGGGCCGCTGGCTTACAACACACAGCTGGAACCCGAACTTCCTGCCCTCAGAAGCCACAGTCCTCAATATGTCAGAAGACATCGCGTCTCCAAAGCCCCTCTCAGGGCAAAAGTTGTGCGACTCCTCTATGAGGAAGAAGAACTCAGGAATCTTGCCAAGCCTCCTAGCATCAAACAATTCTTTAACAAGCTTTGAAACAACCAACTCCTGTATGTGCGGTTCAGTCCCCAAAAGACTTATTATGGAAGCATTGCCCTTTTTCACAATATCCTCCGGCGGCACTGGAATGCCGTCAAAAATCTTGCTTTCCTTCAAAACCTCCAACCCACTTATGACCTTCCACTTCAAGTTCGTGGGTTCCTGCTCTATGCGCATCATCAAATCGTCAAGAGTGTAAGTCCCGTTGACGCTGTCTTCCTCCAAATCCCTTATCGCAGTGAATATAACACTCTTCTGCTTGTCGCTCAAACCCAAAGGCAGTATCTTCGACAACTCTATCGTCTCGAAAACCGGCTTCAAGGTGAGCTTCTTCGCGTTCGGATTCACGTCAGTGTTTATTGCATACTCCATAATCTTGTCTCTGTAGGAAGCCGCCTTAACGTTGAACTTCAGCATCAAGTCGTATTCGTCATTCTCAATCTTCAGCGAGGAGTATTCTCCATGGGGGTCGACTATCACAACCGGAATCTCAGTCTTCAGTAAATCTTCAAGCAAAACCGCGACAGTATAACTCTTTCCGGCGCCTGTCTTTGCAAGCACGCTCATGTGCTTCCCAATGGTCTTCTTGGTGTCCAAATAGACCGGAATGTTGTGGCCTTCAAGAAAGCCAAGATAGATGCTGCCCTCGCCTTTGGTCTTCAAGCCCAAGATGGAGGTAATCAGCTCAACGTCAGCCTGATAGACCTTTTCATTCGGCTTGAATGGCGTCTTCGGAATCAAAACATTGTCATCCTGCTTAAAGCCGATGGTCCTCGCCTGCGCCATCAGCCTTTCTTCGTCAAACTCGTTCAAATAACGCTTCATTGACTCTATCCTGGCGAGAACCCAGCCATAGACGTCATGCTTTATCTTCACATAACTGCCGCGTTCCACAGCCTGGTCGCTAATTAGCACATCAAAAGTAGTTGGCCTAACCTCCCCGGAAATAGAACCCACCTGCTTCAAAGCCATAACTAAAATATTAAAAAGGTGAGTATTTAACACCCAGAATGACTTTAGACAACTTCAGCGTTGTTTTGGTTGAGCCGAAGTATGACGGCAACATAGGCTCTGTAGCCAGGATTATGAAGAACTTCGGCTTCAGCAGGCTGGTTTTGGTCAACCCTCCTAAGCTGGGCAAAGAAGCTAGGGCGATGGCAATGCACGGCCGGGACATAATGGAAAACGCTGTGAAACTGAAGTCCTTCAAACAGCTGGAAGGCCGGTTTGACTTCCTGGTTGCGACTTCTTCTGTGACCGCCACGGACAAAAACTATTTGAGGACGCCAATTCTTCCAGAACACTTGTCTAGGACTCTTGAAGTCAAAGGCAACATTGCCTTGATTTTCGGCAGGGAGGACATTGGTTTGAGCAACGAAGAGATTGAATCATGCGATTTGCTTTTGAACATTCCCTCTAACCCAGAATACCCTACATTGAACCTGTCGCACAGCGTCGGCATTCTGCTCTACGAATTGAGCAAAGGCATATGGACCGGCAGGCTGAAGAAGAAAAAGAAATTCCAGGAACTCAGCGGTGTTGAGAAAAAAGTCTTGCTGGAAAAATTCAATGCACTGGTTGATTTGGCGCAGAAAAAGGATTTTGACAGAAGGCTTGCAAAAAAAACCTTCAGGCAAATAATATCAAGAGCTTTCATCTCCAGCGGCGAAGCCTCCACAATGATTGGAATCATGAGAAAGGCCGGAGATGCAATACGCAGGAACAAAGATAAAGCCAGCAAACAATAACTAATCCACAAGTGATTCAAATGCACTCTCTAATATTATACCTCCTCTATGGCATCTTCTTGGGGCCAGCTTTCGCACTGGCCTACGGCTTGAGGGAATTCACCCCTGAAGTCTGCTTTATCTCGCTTACTGTGACTTACATAGTGTCCGTGGCTTTGATTCAAATACTTCTTTCCAAACTCGGTTTGGAATCTAGGTTCAAAAACAAGGTTTTTTCTAAAGTAAGCGAGATGGTCCAAGCCCGCGGGAAAAAGCTTGCAGTGAAAATGGACGACCTTGCATACAAGTTCAAGAAAAAGTTTGGGGACTTTGGGTTCTACCTGGCTTTGACATCTTTCACCTTCGTCTTCGGCGTCTACTGGGCTGGCTTGGTGGCCTACCTGCTTAGACTAGATTTGTGGAGGGCCGTTTATGCAATAGCCACCGGAACCCTGCTGTCAGTCGGCTTTTGGATGTATGTTGTCACAAAAGGCAACTTGAATCCAGAGGCGGTGACCTTGTTTTTCCTTGTTGTGACTGTGGTTTCCATAATCTACGGCTCCCTAAGAGAGAGGTATGCTATAGCCGAGATTGCTGAAAAAGACAGCCAGCGGCTTTTTAAGTAGGCTCCTGCAAAAGCGTGTCTGGCGTGAGGGGTGCAGTGAAGCCAAGCCCGTGCTATATGTGGGTTATCGTGTTTTTATGGATGCTTGTAGCTTATTCCAAGCCAACCGCTTTTTTGCAGATTTAAGGAACATTAGACATATCTTTATCCAAAGGGTATCGGCTATGGATGACAAGCTTTTGGAAAAGCTGGCAGATGAATATGGGACTCCATTGTATGTGTATGACGGAGAGTTGATTCAGAACAGGTTCCACAGGTTCCAGAGTGCCTTCAGTGAGCTGGACGCTAAGGTTTGCTATGCTTATAAGGCCAACAGCAGCCTTGCAATATGCGCTTTGCTGCGTGAGCTGGGCGCCGGCGCTGACTGCGTTTCCATTGGAGAAGTCCTAACAGCTTTGAAGGTTGGAGTTAATCCTAGAGACGTAATCTACACTTCCAACAGCAAGACTGATGAGGAGTTGTCTGTTGCTTTGGCTGCTGGAGTTAACATAACTCACGACAACTTGGACGAGCTTGAGGTTATGGCGGGCATTGCAAGAAAAAAGAAAAAGCAGGCTAGGGTTTCATTCAGGGTTAACCCGGACATTAATCCAAGAACGCATCCTAAAATCTCAACCGGCTTGAAGGAAAGCAAGTTCGGGCTTCATTTCGAAAAAGATTTGGCCTTCAATGCCTACAAGAAGGCTTGCAAGATGGATTACATCAGGGTTGCGGGCTTGCACTGCCACATCGGCTCTCAGATTTTGGATGCAGGACCTTTTGTGGAGGCTGCAAAAAAGATGATGGCTTTTGCATTCAGGCTTAAAAAGGAGTTAGGCACTACACTGGATTACATCGACTTTGGAGGAGGCCTGGGCATTCCATACAAGAAAGACAAAAAGCTTGAACCTAAAGAACTTGCAAAAGCCATAGTGCCCGAAATAAAGAAGGGTTTAAGAAATTTGGGCTATCAGCCAGCAATCGTCTTCGAGCCAGGGCGCTATATCGTCGGGGAGGCTGGAGTATTGCTGACCAGAGTCAATTCAGTGAAAAAAACTCCCTACAAAAAATTCGTTAATGTGGACGCCGGGTTCAACACTCTATTGAGACCGGCAATGTATGAAGCATACCATGAAGTAAAAGTCGTCGGCAAGAAAGACCAGCAAGAAACATACGACATTGCAGGAAACATATGCGAAAGCGGAGACATACTTGCCAAAAACAGAAAACTGCCCAAAATAAGGAAAGGAGACTTGATTGCAATCATGCATGCGGGAGCCTATGGGATGTCAATGGCTTCGACATACAACAGCAGACCGCTTCCTGCAGAAGTCCTGATGAGAGGAAAAAAAACAGACCTAATCCGAGAACGCGGCATACAGGAAGACCTACACTGGAAACAAAAAATACCCGAAGACCTGGCTTAATCTTATTCAGTATGCTTTATCGTGGTGTTTCACATAGTGGACTGTCAACACATCCCCCTCTACTTCAAATATTACGACAAATGGGTCAAGGTGCGCTCTTCTACACCCCCTTAGAACATTCCCAAGCGGCTTGTAGTGCTCTGGATTCTGCCTGATTTCCTTCAGCTTCCTGGCAAGCCTCTCAAAAAGCACCTTGTCTTTTTTCTTCAGCTTAGAAAGCTGCTTTTCGAAGAATGGCGTGAACCTGAGCTTGTAGTCCATCTCACAGCTTCCGGAAGTATTCATCCAATTCCTTGTCGGACTTGAATATTCGGCCCCTGCCGGCCTTAGCCTCTTTCATGCTCTGTTTGACTCCGGCAACCAAATTTATGTCGCCGTAAATCATCTTTTCGTCTAAGTCAGCAACCACAGGCCGCAGCCCCTTGAACTCCTCCCTGATGCCGCTTCTCACCAAATCGCTGAAGTTCGAAAACAAGCCTCTCCTAACCAAACCCATTGCCTCATCATACAAACTTTCCGGCAGGGAAATTGTAACCTTCCTAAAGTCCATAAATACCACCTCAATACTACTTAAGGGAGTACCAGAATATAAATAAAAAACAAGACTCTAAGAACAAAGTGTACTGGAAGACATGGCTTAACGCTTCTTCTCCCCTTTGTGTTTCTAGCTCTTTTCAAACACAGCCGCCCAGAAAGAATATTCAACCTACAAATACAGTTCTACCAGTCGTTTGTGGTTAAAAACCGTTCATCCATCCTCTGCATCTTTCTCAGGTTTCGCATTCTGCCCACATAAACTCCCTGTAGTCTGTTTATTGGCGCGTTTTCTATCGGTGTGTCCACGCCGTTGACATTGATGCTTGACACATACATCCTATGTAGTTCATCCACAAGCTGGCTTATTGGAGGCATCCTTATGTCAATCCTATTTCCATCCAAACATTTTTCGCCGCCGTTAACCCAGTTTCTTTCCTTCTGTATGAACTCCGCAAACGATTCATCTGACATGCGAAATTGGCTTCGAGGGTTTGGGGGATGCATGAACATGTTGAACACCATGCCAACTTCAAGCAACGCCTCCATCCTCCCTAAGGGAAGTTCTGAATAAGTTTTTATGCACTCCTCCATACACTCCAATGTTGATTTAAACCCTCTATACGTCCTCTGGTCTCTGTCGCGCCTCCTAGAGTAAGCCAGCGTGTCCAAGGCGACTGCGAAAGCCCTGTCATCATCTTTCACATATTCCAGTATCTTAACAACACGCTGCTGGTAACCTGGCTTTTCCTTCAATGCTTCCATAAGAATGCTATACCTCTTTTCCCTGCCAAGTTTCTGTATCTTCTCCACAACCTCCTCATTGGGCTTCATAAACAAATTCCCCTGCAAGTCAGGAATCTTATACACCTCAAAGAGAGGTCTCCCAGCACGCCTGCGTTCCATCAAAAAGAAAATACGCATTACTAGAATAAAACCTAAATCAATCTGGATTTAGAAGTTAAGCTGGCTATTTCACCCTCCTTGGCCACACCGACACAGACAAGGTCCTTGTGCCTCAGTATAACCACTCCTGCATGCCTGCCGGAGTTTTCTATCTCATTCCCTTTCATCAATTCCTCAACTTCTTGCCTGTTAGCCTGCAAAATGTTCTTGCCAGCTTTCTGCATCAAAAACGCGCCGTCCAAAGAAGGCTGGAATGTATCTCCAATTATCGTGCCAAAATGCAGGCCAGCCCACTCTATCGGAATACGGTTCTCAGTTTCCGGTTTCCAGTTCCCAGTGAACAAAAAAATCTTCTTGCCCTCCTTCTCGCCTTTCGCAAAATACTTCATTTTCTTGTCTAAACTAAACCCAAACTGTCTTTCAACCAAGCCTGCAAGCTCCTCCAATTCCCTATGGTCCAACTCCCTCCTCATCTTGATTCTTACTTCTATTCTTACACTTGATTCTTTTGAGCGCACCCGTCATGAATTGCGTTCCTAAGTCTTATTTTTGAGTTGTATTCTACTTATTCTTGAAGGGTGCGCATTTTCTAATCTTCGCTATGAAATAACCTCCTGTGTTGTTGTAGTGTGGTAAAATCCTCAGGCAGTCAAAAGTCTTGTCTGTCAAACCTTTCTTGGACTGCAAGCCAGACAATTTTATTCTTTCAAGCCTGGCATTCTTGCATGAATCCAAAATGTGTTCAACCACTTGTTCATTCTCCTCAATTGACGTGGTGCAGGTGGAATAAACCAAGACTCCCTCCTCCTTCAGGCAGTTGTATGCCGCAACAGCAAGCCTCTTCTGCAAGGCGCTCAGCCTGATGACCTTGCCCTTACTCCAGTCTCTAATCACATCTCTGCTAGACATCGCCCTCCCGACGTCGCTGCACGGAACGTCCAACAAAATTTTGTCAAACTTCACTCCAAACTGGTCAAACTTCACGCCATCCTGCCTTGTGATTACAGCATTGGAAACCCCACACCTCTGTATGTTGTAAACCAGCGCCCTAATCCTCCTATAGTCCTGCTCGTTTGCAAGCAAACAGCCTTCATTCTGCATCAAAGCAGCCAAGTGGGTTGTCTTGCTTCCTGGCGCGGCGCACAAGTCCAACACCTCTTCCCCTGGCTTAGGGTCTAGTGCAAGCGAGACTGCCATTGAGACGGCATCCTGAATATAGTAAAAACCAAGCTGGTGTTCCACCAAACTTGAGGGCTCCAAGTCAACCCAAAGTCCCTCCGGACACCACGGAATTCTAGCATACTCAATCCTGTTTTCATACAAAACCTTCTCAACCCTCTCCACACCGGCCTTAAGGGTGTTCACCCGAATTGCAGATTTAGGCTTAAACCTCAAGCTGTCGACAAACTCCTCAAACTCCCTACCCAAAAGCTTTTGATGGTAAAACTCGAATTCTCTGTTGTAAATCATCCTACCTCAAGTAAATCTTACCTTCCTAAGTTTTCTTTCTTTTTCGCAGGCGTTTTTCTTTCTTTTCTGCCCAGCTTTGCTGGCATCCCCGAAGGGGGAAAAAAGAAAGAAAAAGGCCTCAGGACTCATAAGTCTCGTCATCTACCGCCCTTGCGGGTATGTCCTTTTCAGGACACTTTGCAGGTATCAGCGGTTGTTCGCGTCATCACTTGGTTAATTCTAGAATTAGTAAAGTAAATATGTTCTCCCCCTGGTTTTTTCCTTGAAGCAGGAAAAGACTGATTGTTTTCGTTTTCCCCAGGGTTTTTTATTGACCTCCGTTAGGTCAATAAAAAAGGCTGTCAGCGGTTGTTCGCATCATCACTTGGTTAGTGGATTAGGTTTGCAGGGTTTTTAAGCATGGTTTGCTCATTGTATTGTAGGAGGTGTGTTTTTTTTATGCCTGTTGTTACGGAAAAATCTAGGGTTGTTGGTTCTGGCGGGCGTGAGGGAAGTGTTGAGTTTTCTCTTCAGAAGCAGGTGTTGGATTCCATTGGAGTTTATGCAGCGGTTGAGGCTGGAAGGCACGTGACCCATGGTATGAAGCTTGGGAATCCGTTTATGGTTGCTGGGAACTGGAGTGATGTTGAGACAACTCTTGGGGGGATGAGCCCTTCGGCTGTTAACATCATTCGGGGTGCTGCTGCAGCTTTTGATGTTTTGAAGAGAGATAGGGGGGATGCAGCTACAACTCTGACCGGGAAATGCAGGAAAGCGCTTGCGTTGAAGCCCACTCCAGGTGAAGCAGTTGAGGTTGATGTGACACATGAGTCCAATAGCCTAATGGGTTTAGATGAAGTCGCCAACTTGAAGTATCTTGGGCAGATGGTGACCCTTGAAGCATCAAGAAGTGGGAGGGCGGTAACGCCCCTCTTCCAGTCTGCTCAAACTTGGAGGCAGGTGCAGGATGAGTTGATGGCGATTCCGACAAACGGGCCTGCAGGAGGGCTGGCTTTGATTGAAGGGTTTTCAGCCACCATGGGCGAGTTAAATCCGGGCTACAAGCCGGTTGGAAGCCGCATAGCGTCCATAGCTGGAGGCATAATGAAGGCAAGAAAAGAAGCTGAGTTGGGGCAGCAGGGAGAAAAAACTGGCATGCAGGTTGCTTTACCGCCTGCTCGTACATTTGTCGACGAGAGGACTGTGCCCGATAGGATTGCTGTAGACGGGAGGGGCGCTGTATACGATAGATTCAATCAAGAATACGTCCAAGCTCCAAGGCTTTTGCAGTTTAACCGCGAGTGCGAGAGCAGGGGCATAGCTTTGGGCGTGAGCATAGAAATCGGACAGGCTGAAAAGTTTGCACCGGTTTTGTCTTCGGTTTTGGACATCTTTCCTCCAAAGCTGGCGGGAGCTTCTGTTGAACAGCTGTCTCTTGGTGGTCGTCCGCCTGTTGGCTTTGACAGAGTTGGCGGGTTTGACGGTGAAACAAAGCTTTCTGTCGTATCAGACTACAATTTTCAAACAGGGGGTAATCCAATAGACTCCAGAAAGAAAATGGAAGTTGCTTTTGCTTTCTTGCACGAGTTTGGGGAGGGCGTGTGGCACCATCTGTCTCAAAGTACCAACCCTGCAATCCAGAAGTCTGTCAGAGCTCTTGAAGCGGGAGAGAGTGTGTTAGGCGCGAACACAGGCGCAATGTGCCGCCGTCCTGAAGAGGAGGGGATGTTTAGCGGCGCAGGTCCTATTAGCATGGGCGGTGCCTGCCATTTTTTCATTGAAAACATGAAATACTACCTCTTTTACCCCCAAGAACTTGCAGCGCATGTTGAAAAACTAAGGCGCCAGGGTTCGCCGCTCGCCCCGCTATATGATGAGACAATCGGTCTGTTTCAGAAGGCCATAGGAAGCAATCAGGATCCGGCGTTCCGCAAGAAAGTTGAGAGAGCTCAGCAGGAGATACAAATAGTCTAAAGGTGTTTTTTCAGTTCTGTTTCTATTGTTTTCCTTATTTTGTCCAGCCCTTTTTTTGTTTTGCTTTCCATCCTTAGGATTAATGCCGGCTGGGTGTTGCTTGCTCTGATTAGGCCCCATCCGTCTTTGAATTGTATTCTTGCGCCGTCTATGGTTATTACTTTAAGTTTTTTTTGCTGTAGTTGTTTTGTGACTTTTTCCACCACTTGGAATTTTTTTTCGTCTGGGCATTCTACTCTTATTTCGGGTGTTGAGTGGTATTTGGGCATGTTGTCCATCAGGTCTGACATTTTTCTGCTGTTTTTTGAAAGCAATTCAGCCATCCGCGCTGTGGCGTATATTGCGTCGTCGTAGCCGTAGTTGTCTGCGAAGTAGAAGTGTCCTGACATTTCGCCTGCAAGCACTGCATTTTCCTCCTTGATTTTCTGCTTTATATAGCTGTGGCCGGTGCGATACATGATGGGAACGCCTCCGTTCTTTTTTATTTCCTCTTCCAATGCGCGGCTGCATTTGACCTCATAGATGACTTTGGCCTTTTTTTCTTTTTTCAGTATTTCTCTGGCAAACAGTATCAAAGCCTGGTCTCCCCTGACAATCCTGCCTTGGTTGTCTATGAAGCCTGCTCGGTCTGCATCTCCGTCAAAGCCCACTCCAAAGTCTGCTTTCCATTTTTTGACTTCCTTAATCAAGTCTGCAAGATTTTTGTCTACTGTCGGGTCGGGGTGGTGGTTGGGGAAGTTTCCATCCAGCCTGCTGTATAGTTCTATAACTTCACAGCCCAATTCTCTCAACAGTTTTGGGGCAAGCATGCCTCCCATGCCGTTGCCCGAGTCCAAGACAACCTTCAGTTTTCTCCCGAGGCTGACATGCTTTAAAACAAAATTTATGTAATCCTGGCTTACATCCTTTTTTCCAAGCCTGCCCGAGCCCTTCCTGAATTTTTTATTGTCAATGATGTTTTTCAGCTCCAGGATTTCTTCCCCGTGCAATGTCATGTAATCTCTGATGAATTTGAATCCGTTGTATTCAGGCGGATTGTGGGATGCAGTCACCATTATCCCGTTTCCGTATCTGAAGAAATTGGCTGCAAAGTAGACTAACGGAGTTGGGACAACGCCGATGTCAACCACGTCTACGCCTGTGGAAAGCAGGCCTGCAATAAGTTTGCATGCAAGCTTTTCGCCGCTCAAGCGCATGTCCCTACCAACTACTACCGTCCCGCTGGCAGTAGAGCCGAAAGCACGGCCAATGTCATAAGCAAGCTGGTCTGTAAAATCCTTGCCGTAGACTCCCCTAATGTCATAAGCCCGGAATATTGTCATCTTTATGGTAACTATTTATCCTTCCAGTAAAAATTCATTTTCTCGCTAGCGACCTTGCTGCGGCGGAACCGTGCCATTCGGGAGACTGGAAACTGAAGATTGGAAACCATGAAAACCGAAGACTGGAAACCGCGAAAACCGATATTACTCTACTCCTTTCCAGTTTTTTATTGCTTTTTCGTAGGCTTCTGGGGTTCCTGTGTCGTACCATTGGCCGTCGAAGTGGTAGCCGTAGAGTCTGCCTTTTTTCGCCAATTTTGGGAATACGTCTTTTTCCATCATGGCTTTGCCTTTTGGGATGTATTTTAGTATTTCTGGCTCTAGGACGTAGACTCCTGCGTTGATTAGGTTGGAGGCTTCTTTTCCTGGCGGGGGTTTTTCGACGAATTCTAGTATGTTGTCTCCTCTTAGTTTTGCCACTCCGAATCTGGATGGGTCTGGAACTGCAGTCAAAGCAATGGTTGCTAGTCCCTTGTTTTCCTCGTGGAATGACACAAAGTCGTTTAAATCTATGTTTGCCAAGACATCGCCGTTGAACATGAGGAAGGTGTCGTCCAACTTGTCTCTGATAAGGTTTAATGGTCCTGCAGTGCCCAACTCTTTTTCTTCTTCTATGTAGGTTATGTTGACTCCAAAACGGGAGCCGTTGCCGAAGTATTCTTTTATTTTGTCGCCCATGTATCCTATGGAAAAGATGATTTCCTTTACTTCGTATTTCCTCAACAGCTCAACTTGGTGTTGTATCAATGGTCTGCCTTGCACTGGAATCATGGGCTTCGGGATTTCATAGGTGAACGGCCTCATTCTCGTGCCCTTGCCGCCTGCAAGCAAAATAGCGTGCTTTATGCTTCTGGAACTCAAGGCCCTGCTCAGCAGGACTTCTATGGCGTGCGAACGATTTCTAACCCTTATGTTGTCGACCATGCGGTCGACTTTCTTCAGCATGTCGTCCCTGATGGTTATGGTAAGCCTTTCCCTGCTCATTTTAACGTTTATGAGGATGTAGGATAATATATGAAAAAGGGTTTAATAAAAATGGTCGGAAGGAAGTGGGCTGTGATTCTGGTACTGTTGAGCACTTTTATAACCTCCGGAGGCCAGATTTTCCTGAAAACCGGGGCGTCCAGGCTGGACTGGAATATTGTAAGCCAGCTTGCGAACACACCTCTTTTAGCTGGATTTTTTTTGTATGCAATAGGCTCTGTAATGCTCATAATGGCTTTGAAATACAACGAATTGTCGCTGCTTTATCCAATATACTCCCTGAACTTCGTGTGGGTTAGCATAATGTCTCCATACTTTTTTGAGTCAGACTCGATGAATGCAGTCAAATGGCTTGGAGTCTTGGTGATAATCCTTGGAGTCAGCTGCGTTGGCATAGGAAGCGCCAAGGCCTTGAAAAAAGAGGTGGATGGATGAAAACAGAACTTTGGGCTGTGGCATTGATTTTGGTTGCAACAGTGATTGGAGCATTCGGCTCAATCTACCTGAAGAGGGGTGCAGAGGAACTGGAGTTCAGCCTCAAAAAGCTGGTCAAAAACTTTAAGTTGATTTACGGCCTACTGTTGTATGCTCTTTCATCAGTATTCTTCATAGTCGGCTTGAAGGGAGGCGAGCTGTCGATACTCTACCCCCTGGTGGCATTAAGCTATGTGTGGATTAGCATATTGTCTGTGAAAATGCTTAGGGAGCAGATGGGCTTCTGGAAGTGGGCTGGCGTACTGTTGATTGTCTTTGGCGTGGGGTTGATTGGCATTGGAAGCGCATTGTGATTTTTAGCCATCTTAGTTCAAATATTAAAACCTAGAGGATGGGCAAAAAGGTTTTGGTTACTGGCGGCGCAGGCTTCATTGGCTCTCATTTGGTTGACAAACTGATAGCGGAAGGGCATGAGGTCAGGATTTTGGACAACCTTGATTGTCAAGTACATTTGGGCAGGAAGCCGGACTATTTGAACAAAAAGGCCGATTTTATTCTTGGTGATGTTCGCAATATAAAGGACATTGAGCGGGCTTTTGAGGATGTTGAAATAGTCTTCCACCAAGCGGCAGCAGTAGGCGTTGCGCAGTCCATGTACAAGATACACCACTATGTCGACGTCAACACGGTTGGAACTGCTAAAATCCTTGAGTTTCTCGTTAATAAGGAGCATTCGGTAAAGAAGTTTGTTGTTGCAAGCTCTATGAGCGTTTATGGCGAAGGTGCCTACAAATGCGGAAAGCATGGGGTTGTCTACCCCCAGTTAAGAACTCAAGAGCAGCTGAAGAAACACGACTGGGAGGTGAAGTGCCCGCAGTGCGGTAAAAACCTTGTTCCAATCCCGACTACTGAGGAAAAGCCTCTTCAGCCTACTTCCATTTATGCGATAACCAAGCGCGACCAGGAGGAGATGTGCCTTGCAGTAGGGCAGGCTTACGACATTCCGACTGTCGCTTTGAGATACTTTAATGTTTATGGCCCAAGGCAGGCTTTGAGCAACCCCTACACCGGTGTGGCTGCAATCTTTTCGTCCAGAATTAAGAACAACAACCCGCCCTTGATTTTTGAGGACGGCCTGCAGGCAAGAGACTTTGTCTATGTCACAGACGTGGTTGAGGCAAACCTGCTGGCCATGCGAGAAAAGAAAGCCAACTACGAGTCTTTCAACGTCAGCGGCGGAAGCAGGATAACCATACTGCAGGTTGCTGAAACTCTTGCGAAGTTGTTCAAAAAGAAAATCAAGCCGAAGATTGTGAACAAATACCGCGCAGGCGACATAAGATACTGTTTTGGAAGCATAGACAAGATAAAGAAGATGGGTTACAGGCCTAAGGTTTCTTTCGAAGAGGGGATGAAAAACCTTGTTGAATGGGGTATAATCCAAGAAGCCAGAGATTTGAGCGAAAAGGCAACGCAGGAGCTGGTTGAAAGAAACTTGGTTGAAAAATAGTCTACTGCAAGACCTTAGAATACGCCTGCTGGTTTGCAAGTTCTTCCCTCCAGGTGATTATCTAAAGTGCTCCAAAATCAATAAGACTGATTTACCTATTTTAAAGCCTAAATGCCAGTATTAAAACAATGAAATTCTTCCTGGACACTGCAAACATTGAGGAAATAAAGAAAGCTGTCAGTTGGGGTCTTGTGGACGGCGTCACAACCAACCCTACTTTGATGGCCAAGGAAGGCAGGGACTTTAAGGCAATGGTGCAGGAGATATCCGCCATTGTTGAAGGTCCGATAAGCGTTGAAGCAATAGGTCCCGAGTCTGAAAAGCTTGTGAGCGAGGCAAGGGAATACAGCAGGCTTTCCAAGAACATTGTAATCAAGATTCCGATGACTAAGGACGGAATCAAGGCTGTAAGGATTCTAAGCAAAGAAGGCGTTAAGACGAACGTGACTCTTGTTTTCTCCCCCAACCAGGCTTTGATTGCAGCCAAGGCGGGCGCAACTTATGTGAGCCCTTTCATAGGAAGATTGGACGACATAGGCCAGGACGGAATGCAAGTCGTCAGAGATATCATCGCAATCTTCAGAAACTACGGCTTCAAGACCCAGGTGATTGTTGCAAGCATCAGGCATCCGATGCACGTTGTGGAAGCCGGTAAAACTGGCGCCGACATAGCGACCATTCCCTTCAACGTTTTGGAGAAAATGTTCTCTCACGCCCTGACTGACGCTGGAATAAAAAAGTTCAACGAAGACTGGATTAAAGTCCAAAAGCACGGCAAGTAACCTAAGGATGAACAAAGCAGTTTTTCTTGATAGAGACGGCGTGCTGATTTTAGACACTTCTTATCCAGGCGACCCGGAAAAAATAGTCTTCCTATCGAAGATTGGCGAAGCGGTTAAAAAGCTTAACAAAAAAGAATACAAAGTGATTGTTGTGTCAAACCAGTCGGGGGTTGCAAGAGGCTATTTTCCGGAAGAAAACGTGGGGAAAATACATGAGAGGATAAAAAAGAAGGTTGCAGCGGCTGGCGGGGTAATAGATGCGTTCTACTACTGCCCTCACCACCCTGACGACAACTGCGGGTGCAGGAAGCCTAAGATTGGGATGCTTTTGCAG
>VGJA01000004.1 GCA_016867655.1 Candidatus Altarchaeales archaeon
TCACTGCAGACATAAAGATCAGCCCAAACATTATTAAAGAGTCCTTGAAGGATGCTGAGTTGGTAAGCAACCATGTTGCGTTGATTGCCGAGGACGGTTTGACAATCAAAGCAGACGGGGACACTGGAAGCGTTGACATTGCTCTGAAAGAGGACAAGATACTAAGCCTTAGCGTGAAGACTCCAGCTAAAGCGGTTTTCAGTCTCGATCATTTGAACAACATTCTCAAGGAGGCTGAGGCGCCAAGCGTTGTGTCCTTGAGCTTGAAGAGCGACGCCCCTCTGAGGGTTGAATACACCCTTGGGGATGCCAAATTGGTCTACTATCTGGCGCCGAGGATAGAGTCTGCTTGAATTGGCAATGGACAAGCAGCTTAGGGGCGGGCTTATTTTTCTGGCTGTGGTTCTTGCAATACACCTGTTTTTGGGCTTGTTTGCTGTTTCCAAAAGTGGTTTGTTCGTCTACGGCGCCACTGTAGTTGAAAGATACTTGATACATCTGCTGTCGAACAGCGAGGTTGTTTTCAACCCTACTGGCGCTGCATACTACCATCTGAACGACCTTTGCTTTCAGAAAGTGGATTCGCCGTTGCTGTGCTACCACTACTCAGACTTGAACATAGACTGCGACTCTTGTTTGATTAAGACAAAACGCGGGACACTGTTGGCTTTGCCTGGAAGCTATTACCCTGCGGTAGTGAAAAAAGGAATGATACTTGAAGATGTTGTCTTCAACTGTTATAGAGAAAACAATACAATGTGCGGTTTCGAAGAAGATGTGGGGGAGAATTACTCATACCTGCACTACATAGTCTAGCGTTTCTTCAGTTCTCTGGCGATGCTTTCAAATATTGCCTTTCCTTCCCCGGTTTTGTATTTTTTTCTTGTCCAGTCTGCCTGTTGGAATGGTTCCATAACTCTTTCAGGGTGGGGCATCATTCCAAGAACATTTCCCTGTGGATTGCAGATTCCTGCAATGTCATAAAGGCTTCCGTTCGGATTCCAGGGGAATTTTCCATTGGCGGGCTTTCCGTCTGGCATGCAGTATCTGAAGACAACCTGTTTGTTGTCTAACAGCTTCTGAAGGCTTTTCTTGTTTTCCATTCCGAAAGTCAATCTGCCTTCAGCGTGTGCGACAGGAATCTGCGCAACCTTCTTTTCCTGAACGTTTTTCGTTAGCATGCACTTGTTTTCATGTTTCAGGTAAGTTGGCCTGCACTGGAACCTGCCGTCTGCGTTGTTTGTCAAAACCGCTTCAGGAAGTTCGCTTATCCCATTGAAGCCTGGGAGCATTCCAGCTTCGACAAGAATCTGGAATCCATTGCAAACTCCCATAATGAACTTTCCTGAATCCACGAATTTCTCCAAGTCTTTTCCGATTTTGCTTTTCATTCTGGCAGCGAAAATCGCTCCGGCTCTGACGTAATCGCCTGCGCTCCAGCCTCCTGGAAGGTAAAGCATGTCAAAATCCTCCAGGTTTCGCTTGCGTTCCCTGCTGCAGTCTCCAGCAAGTTGCTTTAAATGGATTTTTTCGGCCTGAATTCCTACTTTCCTGAATGCTCTCAGGCTTTCGTCTTCGCAGTTTGTGCCCTCAATCAACAATACGGCAGCTTTCATTCCTGCACCTCTGTGAGAAGTCCAGTATTCCATTTTTTCCTCAGTAAATCCAGGTTCCAGGAAACAGTTGTCTTGCCGTCATTTACTTTCAGCTCTTTTTTGATTGTTGTTCTTCCAATGAATTTCGCTTTCACAGTTTTTTCGAATTTCTTTTTGTTTTTTTCTTTCACTTCAACAAGCCAGCGTCCGTTGCTTTCGCTGAACAATTTCACGTCAGTTCTAAGGTTTTCAATGTTTTTCAAGTCCAGTTCCACTCCCAAGTCCCCTCCAAAGCACATTTCTGCCATTGCCACGAAAAGGCCTCCTTCGCTCAAGTCATGGCAGCTTGCAATCAAGCATTTATCCATTGCTTTCAGCAAGGCCTTCATATCCCCCCTAGTCTTCTGTGGATTAACCTTTGGAACAACACCCCCCCTCAGACCAATTATCTTAGAGTATTCCGAACCATCTAACTCCTCCTGTGTATCTCCTACAATGTAAACCAGGTTGCCTGCCTTCTTCAGGTCTGATGTGACGCATTTCCTGATGTCTTTCACTATCCCCACTCCCAGCAGCGCGGGCGTCGGCTTTACTGGCCCAAGGTTGCTTTCGTTGTAGAAGCTGACGTTGCCTGAGACAAATGGGGTGCCATATTGCTTGCCTGCATAATACAAGCCGTCACACGACCTCGCAAAGTCTCCAAGATTCTTCTCTTTTTCAGGGTTTGCAAAATTCAGGCAGTCTACTATGGTATGCGGCAGGGCATTTACTGCAACCAGGTTTCTGCACATCTCTTCCACTGCTGAGGCAGAACCCCAGTATGGGCTTGCATGGCATAGAGATGGATTAACGTCAGATGTTATTGCAATACCTCTGTATGAGTCCTCCAGAGGCTTCAAGACTGCAGCGTCTCCGTGAGATTGTTTGTTGACAATCCCTTGCATTGGTTTTATCATAGTATTAGCCCTGACTTCATGGTCATAGCGCCTTATCACTGCTTCTCTGCTTGCGATGTTCTGCGAGCCAATAAGTCTTAATCCAGTCTCTTTCAGGTCAGGCATTTTGAATTCCCTGACTTCCTGCTTTCTTTCAGCAAAATTGTAAGGCCGGTTGTAGCAGACTCCAGTTATCACAAAGTCTAAATCCAAATTCAATACTTCCACTCCGTTGTATTCTGCCTTTATTCTCCTGCTGTTGTCTACTCTTCCAACCACTGTTGCCGGAACATCCAAGAATTCGAATATTTCAAGAACCTTCTCAACATTCTCCGGCTTTACTGAGACCATCATCCTCTCTTGGCTTTCGCTGACCCAGATTTCCCAAGGAGAAAGCCCGGTTTCCTTTAGGGGAACTTTCTCTAAGTCCACAGTAGCTCCCAAGCCTGCTGCATGAGCCATCTCGCTTGCAACGCAGCTTAAGCCGCCCCCTCCAAAATCTTTCATTCCTGTGAGAAGGCCTTTTTCATTCGCCTCCAAGCAGGCGTGCATCAAAGGCTCTTTCATTATTGCATAACCAAGCTGGACTGCAGGCCTGCTTTCTTCTTCGCTTTTGTCGTGCAGTTCAGCTGAAGCGAAAGTAACGCCGTGAATTCCGTCCCTGCCGGTTTTGCCTCCTGCCATTATGTAGACGTCTCCTGGAGCTCCTGCTCTGGAGTGAGCAACCTTCTTTTTATCTACAATTCCAACGCAGCCAACGTTCACAAGGCAGTTGCCCACATAACTTTCATCGAAATACAGCATTCCGGCAACAGTCGGGATTCCAACACGGTTGCCGTAGTCCGCTATTCCAGAAACGACTTCGTTCATCAAGTATCTGGGGTGTTTGACTCCTGGAGGCAGTTTTTTCTCTGGAAAATCCAGCGGACCGAAGAATAACGGGTCTACAAGGGCTATCGGCTGGGCGCCCATGCAAACCACATCCCTTAGTATTCCTCCGATTCCGGTTGCTGCTCCTCCATAAGGGTCTAATGCAGAAGGATGGTTGTGGCTTTCAATCTTCACCACATAGGCATGTTTTTTGTCGAAATCTATGACGGCCGCGTCCTCGCTTATCGCGCAGATGACTGCCTTGTTTTTTATCGTGAATATCGTTCTCTTGAGAATTGGTTTGCTTGTCTTGTAGCAGCAGTGTTCGCTCCAGCTTTGCGCGAACGCTTCCAGTTCAACATCCCTTGGATTGCGTTTTTCTTTCTTGAAGTAATCCCTGATTTTCTTCATCTCTTCAAGAGAAAGGCCGAGGCTTCTTTCCTTGCTTATTTTTTCAAGCGTCTTGTCGTCTGAGCCAAGCAAGTCGACTTCGTATACCCGTGGGTTTTCCAAGATTTTTTTATACATCACAACACCCTTATTGAGTATTCCTGAATCACCGGATTGGCGAGAAGCTTTTTGCACGAGTCTTCTATCCTTGAAACCGCTTCTTTCTCTGTTTTAGCCTCTACAGTGATGTTGTAGCATTTAACTGCGTCAACCTTTTTCACGTCATAACCCAGCAATTTCAGACTTTTCTGTATTGTTTCGCCTTCAGCATCCAGAACGCCGTGTTTCAGACCCACCTTGACTTCCAGTTTGTATTCCATCATAAACCACCTGATATAATCCTTTAAGGGATAATAAATATGTTATTTCACTAAAAAATGAGAGATAGAATACTGCTGGTGACTGGGAGAAACGCAGCCCCTTATGTCAGAAAAAAAGCTAGCGGCAGAGTCCACGTGTGCGGGATAGATGTCGCAGCGTTGCTTTCCCCTGAACGGCTTTTTGAAGAGCTTTCAAAGCTGGATTTGAGCATGTATTCTATGGTGATAGTTCCAGGGCTTGTTTCTGGAAATACTCTGGGGCTGTCAAAAAGGCTTGGAATCCCAGTTTGCAAGGGCACTAAACACCATTCTGAAATACCTCTCTTGCTTGCAAGCTTGGGTGAAATAAAACTTTCAAGCGTTTTGCCTGCAGACTTCGCGTTGGAGAGGAAAGTAAGGGAAAGTGTTGAAAGACAGTTGGCTGATGCATGCAAGCCTGGCAAAAAATTTTTGATGAAAATTGGAAGGAAAAATTCTGTCTATCTTGGAGGCGATTATCCGATGCGGGTTGTGGCTGAAATACCTGATGCCCCGTTTCTTTCCAAAAAAGAGTTGCAGTCTAGGGCAAAATATCTTGTGAAAAATGGTGCTGACATTGTTGACATTGGCATGGTTTCTGGAGTGGACAATTCAGGCAAGATTGCAGGCATCGTAAAGACATTGAGAAATACTGTTGGTGTTCCGTTAAGCATTGACTCCATGAATCCAAGTGAAATTCTTGCCGGAGTGAAGGCTGGCGTGGACTTGGTTTTGAGCATAGGGGAAGGCAACATGGAGGTTGCTGCAAAGATTTGCGTGCCTTTTGTTGTGGTGCCTGTCGGCAAGAACGGCAGATTGCCTGAAAAGGCTGAAAACCAGGTTAGAAAGCTTGGCTTGCTTGCAAGAAAATTCAAGGGGAAAAAAGTGATACTGGACCCTGTTTTAAGCCCCTTGAACCATGGTTTTGTGGAATCAGTGAAAGCGCTTTCACTTCTGAGAAGGAAATATCCCAAAACGCCTTTGTTCATGGGCGCAGGCAATGTCACAGAACTCATGGACGCTGACTCAGTTGGAGTGAATGCCTTGCTTGCAGGCATAGCGTCTGAAATAGGAGTCGAGCTGTTGTTCACAGTGGAAGCTAGCGCCAAGACTAGGGGGTGTGTAAGAGAGCTTGCCACAGCAGCCAAGATGATGCATCTAGCTGGAAGGCAAGCTAAAAGTCCCAAGGACTTGGGGTTGAACCTGCTTTGGCTGAAAGACAAGAGGTCCATAGAAACGTCAACAGATTCCAGCTTAAGTAAGCTAAGGTTCATTGAGGTTGCAAACATTCCCTCCAAAATAGAACAGGATTTTTATCGCATTTTCATCAAGGATTCTAAAATCCATGTTGTCGAGTATAAGAAAGGCAGGCCAGCCAGAGGCTATAGAGGGGTTTCATCTGAAGCATTATACAAGAAAGTGTGTTCAGAAAGTAGGATAAGCAGTGAGCATGCAGCCTATCTCGGAAAAGAACTGGCTAAAGCAGAGATTGCATTGAAGCTCGGCAAGAATCACGTCCAGGACGAAGACTTGTTTTAGATTCTTTAAAGCCACATCTCATTATTACTTTAGGATGGTTTCTGTGGTGGTTGGCGGGCATTTTGGGGACGAGGGCAAGGGCAAAATCATTTCATATCTTGCTTTGCACGACAATCCTGAAGTGATTGCCAGAGCCGGCGTCGGGCCTAACGCAGGACACACGGTTTACAAGAACGGCAAAAAGTATGGCTTGAGGATGGTCCCCTGCGGTTTCGTGAACGACAATGCCAGATTGCTTATCGGCGCTGGAGTTTTGGTTGACGTGCAGACTCTGCTTAAGGAAATCGGGGAAACCAATACTGGCAATCGCATTGGATTGGACAAAAGATGTGCGATAATAGAGGAGAGACATAAGGAGCAGGACGTCGGCGACAAGCATTTGAAGTCTACTGTAGGCTCAACTGGAACGGGTTGCGGCCCTGCAAATGCTGAAAGAGCTCACAGGACGATAAAGCTGGCGCAGGACATTCCTTCATTGAAGGGCTTTCTTGCTGACGTTCCAGAGGAGTTGAACCGGGCTTTTTTGGAGGGCAAGAAAATTTTGGTTGAAGGCACTCAAGGATTCTGCCTTTCATTGTTCTATGGTACTTACCCCTATGTGACCTCCAAGGACACTACTGCCAGCATGGTGGCTGCTGACGTCGGCATTGGCCCCACTAAAATAAAGAAGGTTTACGTTGTGTTCAAGGCTTACATGTCTAGAGTAGGTCAAGGACCTTTTGAAACGGAGTTGGATGATAAGAGGGTTAAAGCGTCGATGTGGAAGAAAATCCTAGAGGCTGCGAATGCGAAAGGAATCAAGGGCAGAAATCCAAACGAAACCATTGCAGAATACTTTGGAGAAAAAGGAACTGTCACCGGCAGGATGAGGCGCATCGGAGATTTTGACTTCAAGCTTGCTAGATACTCCGCAATGGTCAACAGCGCCACGGACTTGGCTGTGACCTGCATAGACAAATTGTTCCCGGAATGCGGCAAGGTTAAAAAATACGACGACTTGAGCCAGCAGGCCAGAGACTATCTGAAGAAGATTGAAGATGAAGTCGGAGTGAAAATCACTTTAATCTCAACAGGCCCGGACGCGGAGGACATAATCGACCTCAGGCAACAGGATTCTACTATTTAAGGCTGTAAACAAAATTTTTTTCCAAGAATGCAAGATGGTTGAAGACAAAACTCCGGAGGAGCTTGCCAAGGACTTGGAGTTCGAGCGCGAGAAGATAAAAAGGCTGGAAGAACTGCTCAAGAAGGAGGAAACCGAGGTTGCAAAAAAGGAAGGCCTTTTGAACGAACTCTATAAGCGCATGATGCTTGAAGGCGCCACAAGCAGGGACGAGATAGCAAACGCCATAGGCAGAGAGCAGTATGAGGCCTTGAGCTACCACCTTGCGAAGGAGCATGAAAAAAGGCTTGAGGTGGAAAAAAAACTGCTGGAAGATGAAGAAAAACTGAAGACTGAGGAGAGAAAGATTTCTGAGGAAGAGGAAATACTTCAAAAGGATGAGCAGAAGATTGCTGAACTGCAGGATGCCCTGGCAAAGGAAAAAAAGAAGAGGATTGAACTGGAAAAACAGCTGTTCAAGGAGTATCCAAAGCCCGAGAGGGAGATAACTTTTGACGACTTCATTGAAGACCTTGACTTGTGGGGTATCGAGGAGAAATCGCGTAAACCGGCAAGCCACCACCAGCCTGTTGCAAAAGACTTGGTTGCGCTCATGCTGAGGATTAACCGCATGAAGGCGATTGACGCCAGCATAATGCTGAACACGACCAAGCAAAACGTTTTGGCGCTTGCAAAACCTCTCACAAAGAAAGGCTACCTAGAGATTGAGAACTCCACAGGCAGCGACCCGACGATAAGGGCTTTGAAAAAGCTTCTGGACTTGAAGAGACGTTAAATTGAAATACGATTTTGCCGTGGTTGGAGGCGGACCTGCAGGATGCATTGCCGCTGGAAGGGCTTTGGAAAAAGGCGACGTGATACTTTTTGAGGAGCACAAAAAGCAGCCGGTCCACTGCGCAGGCTTGATAAGCGTGTCTGGGTTTGAAAGACTTGAAATAAAGAAAAAACACTTTGTTTTGAATGAAGTCAAAGGCGCAAAGCTCTTTTCGCCCCTTGGAACAATAGTTGAAATCAGGGCCAAAGAAGCCAAAGCCTATGTAGTGGACAGAAGTTTGTTTGATGGCTTTCTATTGAATTCGGCTGTGTCAAAAGGAGTCTCGTGCGAAAGCATGCGCGTTTTGGGAATAGAAAACTCGGTCCTGCATACCCAAGGAGGCGAGTTCAAGGCAGAAAAGACGATACTTGCGACTGGAACAGACTACAACCTGCAGAAGGCGTGCAAATTGGATTGTCCGGATGAATTCCTGCTCGGCGCGCAATACGAGATGGACGTTGAATGCGACCGAGACCTGGTCGAACTGCATTTTGTTGTTCCAGACTTTTTCGCATGGATTGTTCCGCTTGAAGACAAGGCTAGAGTTGGCTTGTGCACCAAGTCCAACCCAAAACCCTTTTTGGACTCTTTTGTAAGCAGGCTTGCAAAGCAGAACCGTGTGAAAGGCAGCAGGGTTCAGAACGAGTCCTATGGAATCATACCTCTTTACAATCCAAAGCTCAGAACCCAGTATGGAAAAATAAACCTAGTGGGGGATGCTGCAGGTCACGTTAAGGCAACAACAGGCGGCGGAGTGGTCATGGGTGGAGTTGCGGCCGAGTATGCTTGCATGGAGGACTATGAGCGCCTTTGGAGAAGGAATATTGGAGCTGACTTGAGACTGCATTTGTGGATACACCGTTTTGTTAACAGACTTTCACCTCAAAACCTGGACCGTCTGTTTAAGATAACCTCTGAGAGCAGGAATTCTCTTGAAAGCGGGGGAGACATGGACTACGCCCAAAAGACAGTGAAAGCGCTCTTCAAAAACCCGAAATTCACACTGAAATTCCTCCTCAACACACCTTCCTTTTTGCTAGACCTCCTCTAGGGTTTTTATTGTTGTTTTCTTTATCATATTAGACATGGATGTCGCGAACATTTTCATTGGAACACTCTGGATGATACTCATGATTCTGGCTCCGGGCTTGGCTTTGTCTCTAGCAATTTTTCCGAAAAAAGACGAAATCGACATAATAGAACGCCTTGGATTCAGCTTTGTCTTCGGGCTTCTACCCCAGGTGATACAATACTTTTTGGACAAGAACTTCAGCATTCCAGTCACGACATCAACCACTTATGGTTTGATAGCTGCCGTCACGTTAGCTGGTTTGGCTGTCTGGAAAAACAGGGCAAAATAAAATCCTTCTGGAGTAACAGAACCCCCGGCCGTTATAAAAAGTGAGATAACTACAACAGCAGCTGCTGTTTTTCTTATTTTCACCCCACCTTAATATATTCCCCTTAAGACAATTATATACCATCAAATGAAAAACCTTAAGGTAATACGGGACCCGATACACGGGAACATAAGCATTAATGACGTTGAGCTGTGTCTAGTGGACACTCCCGAGATGCAGAGGCTCAGGCACATAAAGCAGAATGGTCTCTGTTACCTGGTGTATCCGGCGATGAACTCCACAAGGTTTGAGCATTCTCTTGGAGTCATGCACCTTGCCGGAGTGGTTTCAGAGCGCCTTGATTTGGACGAAAAGAAAAGGCAGTCGCTGAGGGTTGCAGGCCTGCTTCATGACCTAGGTCACTGTCCGTTTTCCCACAGCCTGGACAAAATAATGTCCAAGTCCGGGTTCTCACACGAAAAAATATCTTCCAAAATAATCCTCAGGACGCATGTTTCAGACATACTCCAAGACCATGGCCTCAAGCCAAAGGAGATTTCAGACTTGATTCTAGGCAGAAGTCTGTTGAGCAAAATAATCTCTTCTGAGATTGACGTGGACAAGATGGACTACCTGAAGAGGGACTCCTACTATGCCGGAGTTGCTTACGGCGAAATAGACTTGGAGCGGTTGATATACGCCATAAAGATGGTGAAGAAGGAAATCATCATAAAAGAAAACAACCTCGAGACCATCGAGTCTCTGCTGATAAACAGAAATTTGATGTATCAAACGGTCTACAGGCATCACACCAAGAGGATTGCCGAGTCGATGTTCCTGCATGCCGTCCAGAGGCTGGTTTCAGATGGGGGTGTAAGCCTCGGGCAGCTGGCTTCGATGGACGACCTACAGCTGATGACACTGTTGAGGAATTCAGAAGGCTATCCAAAGGAAATGTTGTCCCGGCTTGATGAAAGAAAACTTTTCAAAACCTGTTTCACAGATAAGATAATCTCCTTTAGAAAGGACTTCAGGGAGCGGCTTGTGGGGGAAGAGAGCGGGATTGAAACCCAAATATATTCAGATTACGGCATTCCGGAAGGATACTTATTTGTTGACGCTCCTGAGCCCAGCTTCTCGGAATTCAAGGTGAGGATAGAGCACAATGGTTCTCTGCAGAGGATAGACAAGGTTTCACTGTTGGCAAGGGCTCTGGAAAAGTCAGAGCAGGAGAAGCTTACTGTTGGCGTTTACACAAGCCCTGAATACTTGAAAAAGCTTGGGGCCTTCAAGTCTGGGAAATACTTCAGATACCTGAAGTAGGTTTTAAGATGATTGTTCTGGACGGCAGTTTTGGCGAAGGCGGCGGCCAGATTTTGAGGACTGCGGTTGCTTTAAGCGCCATAAAGGGCGTTCCGATAAAGGTTTTGAACATCAGGGCAAACCGGCCTAACCCGGGCTTGCAGGCCCAACACATAGCTTGCATTAAGGCGGTTGGCGATTTGTGCAATGCAAAAGTTGATGGCCTGAATCTTGGTTCCATGGAAATTTCATTCGCTCCAGGTGGAATACAGGTCAAAAGACTTTCCCTGGACGTCGGCACCGCAGGCTCAATAACTCTTGTCTTGCAGGCATTGTTGCCTGCTGTCTTGCATTCCCAAAAAGAATTCAGCATTTCAATAAGAGGTGGGACAGACGTCTCCTGGAGTCCGCCAGTAGACTACATGCGTTTTGTTTTGACCCCAATGCTGAAGAAGTTTGGCTACAACTTGGAGGTGAATCTTGTGAAGCGTGGCTACTATCCCGCCGGAGGCGGCTTGCTGGAAGTGTTTGTGAAGCCAGGTAACGCAAGAAAAATCAATATGGTTGAAAGAGGGGTTGTTAAAAAAATTTCTGGAATATCCCATGCGCACAGGCTTTTGGAGGAGCGTGATGTCGCAGGCAGGCAGAAGAAGAATGCGAGGCTTTTTTTGTTCAACGAGCTTTCAAACAAAAAGATTGACTGCGAAGTAAAGCTGGATGAAGAATACTGTGAAACACTTTCAGTTGGAAGCGGATTTACACTATGGGCTGAATGCGAGAATTCAATGTTGGGTGGAAGCGCATTGGGCAGTAAAAGCAAGCGTGCAGAGGAAGTTGGCTTGGAAGCTGCTAAGGAACTTCTTTCTGCAGTAAACTCCAATGCTCCAGTAGACTTTCACATGGCAGACCAGTTGATACCCTATTTGGCCTTGAACGGAGGCACGCTTTCGGTTCCAGAAATGTCAAACCACGCAAAAACAAACATACATGTTGTAAACCAGTTTGGGTTCAATTTGAAGATGGAAGGCAACGTAATAAAGTCCTAAAACCTGCTCTCTGAGCGCAGAATATGGTTGAAAAATACTGTCAACATACTATCTAATCTCTGGTATTCCTTTCAACACCCCCATTTCTGGCGTCTTTTTGAGTGGGTTTGGAATTTCAATGCCTTCAAGCCAATACTTCACTCCCTTATTTCAGGCATCTTTTTCAGCGAACCTGCCGATTCGATGTCTTCCTGCCGCCACGGAGCCTTGTAAAAAGCCTTCTGTTTTTTTGTGGGGTGTGGTGTTTCCAGCCTGGCCCAGAGTTCTCCCTCAACCAGAATCAGGCCTTCAGTGTTTTCAACATCCTGCTTCAGGGCGTTCTTCCTTTCAGGAGCCAGCATTTCAGACAGATTAACCCAAAAATGCCCGTCATACACAATCAATTCTTTCACTTCAACTTCACCCTCCCTTTTATTTCCTCAAAAACCTTTTCAGGCCTTTTGCTTCCATCCACCTTTATGACATTTCGGTTCAGCTTCAAATAGTTGTCCCGGACTTTTTCCAAAAACTTTTCCTCCTCAAAGATTTCCACTGCAGTCTTCCTTCTCACAGACTGTTTGGGCGGAACGTCAAGCAGAAAAGTATAATCCGGCTTTCTCGCAAACTTGTTCAAATCCACAAGCCAGTTCCAGGAAACTCCTTGAGCTGCCTGATAACAGATGGTTGAATGGTAATAGCGCTCTGAAACCACAATAGTGTTTCTCTTCAAGGCCGGCTCAATCTCCCTAGCCAGATGCTCATAGCGGTCTGCAGTAAACAGCAAGGCCAGGGTTCTGGGGTCTACTATCGTCTTTCCAGCCAGAATCTCCCTCAAAAAAAGGCCGATTCTGCCTTTGGTGGGCTCGGCAGTAAGCAAAACCCGCTTTCCCTGGGCTTGAAGCCAGTCAGCAAGCAACTTAGCTTGAGTGGACTTCCCACAGCCGTCAATGCCCTCAAAAACAATGAACATGGTATCTATTGGTTTTCAAATTAATTTAATATGACTTGGCTAGTCATGCTTTAGGTGATATAATATTCCTCCCGCCAGCAGTAATATTGCAACTGCTGAAATGGCTGTGGCCTCTGGGTTTTCTCCCGCCAACACCTTGATTCGTGATAGCAATAGCCAGAGTTTCTCCCAATAGGCTGCCTCCTCCGTCAGCGTTGTCTCATCTTCTACCACAATTTTCCCTTCCGCTATTGGATTAAAATTAATATCCATGTCTTTTCTTGTAGTCTTGCCGTCTACTTTACAGTAGAGCCTTACATGGAAGTTATTCCTTGAAGAGCCTATGTTTCCCCGCACTCTCGCAGCCTTTTTCTCTTTGCCGGGAAGCTCTTTAAAACAGTCTTCAATTTCTATTGGATCACACTTGACGCCCATGCACATCATTTTGAGTCCTCTGACGACTTCCTCATGCATGCCAGCAATTTCATAGGGCTCCAAGCCAGAATGCGTCACCAAAAGACAAAAATCTTTTGTGTACTCATCATTCTCCAAAATTATGTGAAAGGTGTAGTTGCTATACGGCCTGAAGTCGCAGTTAATCTCGTTTGAATTTGCACTACAGTTCACCCCACCATAAACTATATACGAACTGTTGATTCCTGAGTTGATTTCCGAATACTCAAAACCGTTTGCAGTTCCAACCAAAAGCAGAAATATCAGCGGCAATGAATGCGGTCTCACGTCAATATATTTAACCTTTGTTTTAATAGATATGTATGTCCTAACTGCAGGGTGGTTTGTCCCCTGTTTGTTACGCTGAACCAAAGTGGAAGAATCAGAGTTGGAGAAATACCGGGCTGCTGGAAAGATAGCCTGTGAGGTGAGGGAGTGGAGCAGGAGCTTGGTGAAGCCGAATGCGAGGATGCTGGATGTTGCAGAAAGTATTGAATCTAAGATTCTTGAGAAGAAGGCGGGGCTTGCCTTTCCGGCCACAGTATGTGTCAATGATGTCACAGCCCACTATACTCCCAAATACAACGATGAAGCGGTGTTGAGGAATGGTGACGTGGTTTCCATAGACCTTGGAGTGCACATAGACGGTTTTATTGCAGACACGGCTTACACAATGGATTTAGGTGGCAGGCATGCTAGAATGCTTGAGGTCAATGAGCAGGCTTTGGGCAAGATAGTGGGGATGATAAAGCCGGGTGTTTCAGTCAAAGAATTGGGGTCAACTCTATACAACATGGTCACAAAAGCAGGATTCAAGCCGATTGAAAACCTAACAGGCCATGAAGTAAAGCAATATGACTTGCATGCGGGCATTTCCATACCCAACATTCCAGTGCCCTATGACTGGAAGCTCAAAGAGGACATGGTTTTGGCCATAGAGCCCTTCATCACAGACGGCTATGGTCGTGTTGTGGAGTCAAAGCATGCCAGCATCTACAGCCTTTTAGACAAAAAGCCCGTGAGGATGCCTGAAGCAAGAATGCTGTTGAAGGAAGTTGAAGACAGAGGTAAGCTGCCTTTCACAGACCGGTGGTATGCAAAAAAGATAAGTCCTGTGAAGCTGCCTCTGGCTGTTCAGGAGCTGCAGGCAAGGAAAGTGATAAGAACCTACCCCACGCTCCACGAGAAGGAGAAAGGCGTTGTAAGCCACTTCGAGCACACAGTAATAGTCACAAAAGACGGAAACGAATTGATAACCTGAAGATGGACGAAAAGGAAAAATACGGCAAGATAAGCGGGGTTTTGATTTACATATTCTTCCTCAACATTGCAGTAGCCCTAATCAAGTTTTTGTTCGGACTGCTGGCAGGCTCAATCAGCATGATAGCTGACTCCTTCCACTCTTTCTTCGATAGCACTTCAAACATAGTCGGATTGATTGCCATACGCATCGCCTCCAAGCCGCCTGACAAAGACCACCCGTATGGTCACAACAAATACGAGAACTTTGCGACAATAGCCATAGCAGTGTTGATATTCTTCGCCTCCTTTGAGATACTCAAGGGCGCAGGAAGCCGGCTTCTCTCAGGCGACTACTCCACGCTTCACATCAGCGCAATAACCTTCACCGCAATGGTTATAACAGTCGTCATAAACTATCTTGTCTCAAAGTATGAGAGAAAAAAGGGTGTTGAGCTGGCGAGCCCGTTCCTGGAGGCTGACTCGATGCACACTCGGACAGACATATACGTCTCGCTTTCAGTTTTGTTCGGATTCCTGATGGTGAAACTCGGCTATCCGGTCTTCGACCCTGTGGTGGCGGTTTTCATAGTCGTCTTGATTGTCAAAATGGGCTATGGGATAATCAAGCAGAGTTCTGTTGTGCTGTGCGACACGTCAACCCTGGACGAAGCCAAAATTTACGCTGTAGTATTAAGTGTTGACGGGGTTGAAGACTGCCACAAAATACGCACAAGGGGAAGCGAGAACAACATATACCTTGACCTGCACATCAAGGTGGGCCCTAATGTTCCAATAAAAAAAGCCCATGAGATAAGCCACAAGGTGGTGGATGAAACAAAGAAAAAATTCAGTGGAATCAAAGACGTGGTAGTGCACACAGAGCCAAGCCCTGTGGAAAAGTAGTTCTACAGCAGTTCTCTCGCCCTGTCAACCTTTATGTTGCCTTCTTTAACCATCTGTTCCGCAATCTTGTCTATCTGCTCCCCTCTGGCGCCTGCGGTTACTGCAATATTTCTTGCATGCAATTTCATGTGGCCTTTTTGTATGCCCTCTGTTGCAAGAGCCCTCAAAGCTGCGAGATTCTGCGCCAAGCCTACTGAAGCCATAACTTCTGCGAGCTCGCATGCAGACTTCACCTTCAGTATCTCCAAAGCCACTCTGGCTGTTGGGTTTGCCTTAGTGGCGCCGCCAACAATGCCGACTGCAAGAGGAATCTCCAAAAATCCTACAAGATTCCCCTCTTTGTTTTTGGAATACATGGTCAGCGGAAGATACTCTCCCGTTCTGGAAGCATAGGCATGCACGCCAGCTTCAACAGCCCTGAAGTCGTTTCCGGTGGCTATAGCAACAGCGTCAATGCCGTTCATAATGCCTTTGTTGTGGGTTACGGCCCTGTAGACGTCTTTTATGGCAAGCTCCTGGGCGTCCAAGATGGCTTCAACCACGTTTTCCCCGCCAAGAGCCTCTTTCTCAAAAATGGCGGTAGCCCTTACCATCCTTTCTGTTGCATAGTTTGACACAATCTTCAAACAAGTCCTACAGCCAATTTGTTCCCCCAAATACCTGCCAACGGCCTCGCACATGGTGTTGACTGCATTAGCGCCCATAGCATCCCTGACGTCAACAAGCAGATATACTACAAGCATTCTCCCCCTTTTTGTTTTCAGCTGTTTGGTCTTAACGTCCACTACACCTCCCCCATGCTCGACCAGAATCCTGTCCTGTTTGTTGGCAAGCTCAATAATCTCCCTCTTCTTTTCCAGAATCTTCTTTTCCGCATTCTCAACATCAACGTCAAGCAGCTGTATCTGCCCAATCATAACCGGCCTAGAGGCTTCAGCCTTAAAACCACCTAAAACCCGGGCCATCTTCGCTGCATTACTTGCAGCAGCCACCACAGATGGCTCTTCAATAGCCATTGGAATAAGGTAATCCCTACCGTTTATCAAAAAATTGGTTGCAACACCCAAAGGAATCTTCAAAACCCCAACGACATTTTCAATCATCCTCTCAGCCTGCTCCAGGCTGAGGCCCTCCTCCAAAGCCTTAACCGATTCCCCGCTCAGACCAAGCTTGCTGACTCTCTCACTCCTGTTTAACTTGCTGAAACCAGGTATCCTAGAGCCTTCCATCTTACAACACCCTCTTGGGTTTGAATTAATATAGATATACTAAATTAAAACAAGCTTCTAGAACAATGTCCAGGAGTATCTTGGAATCGGGGCCCTACTCCTGCTCCTCATACTCCTCATAATCGTCCATGCCGTATTCATCCCCCCGGTAGTTGCTGAAAACCAAGTCCTTGGGTGTGGTCTTCCCGCTTTGCCTGGTGTGCTCGGCATAATAACACTTGCCTTTGGAATAGTGGTCGCAATACTGGCAGCATTTGCTGCGCTTCTTGCAGTATTTATAATCCTGACAGTATTTACAACATTTTTTTGCCGGTTTGACCATCTTCCCCCTAGTCTGAAAAAATGATATAACTTTTGTGCAACATCATTTAAAAATGAGAATCTAACCTACAGAATGTCAAAAAGCAAGCGTTTGTGTAGTATTTGATTTTCAATATTCAGTTTTCAGTTCTAAGAAAACTTGGAAACCTCGGGAAACCATGAAAACCTTGGAAAACCTTGAAAACCCGTGGAAACCGTGAAAACTTGAAAACCAATATCGTATGATTTAATAGCAAAGACTACTTAAAGATAGGTTGTTTTAAAGCACAATGAATCTGTCTGAAGCTTCAACGACGGTATCTCTGCTTGCCATATTGTTCTCCCTTGGTTATCTTTCAGTTTTCATCTACCAAGTCAAGTTAGCCTCAAAAAAGCGTCTGTTCAAGTGCGGCAAGTGCGGGAACTGCTGCAGGCTCAGGATTATTGAGATAACCAAAGATGACATAGACTGCTTGAAGAAGGCGGGGCTCAAAAATTTCTATGAAAAAAAGGGCGGCGAATACTGGATGAAAAGAAAGAACGGCCGTTGCGTTTTCCTGAAGAATGATTTATGTTCAATACACAAAATACGCCCCCAAATCTGCCGGAACTTTCCGTTTTTCAAAAAGTTTGGTTTGGAATACTGCAGGACGGTTAGTTTCTGCTCTGGTGTGGAAGAATTGAAGAATGCCTGAAGGTCTGACAGACAGGTATGTTAGGGACATAATGTGGATTAGGGAAGAGCTTATTTCAATGGACCGTTTGTGCAGGCCAGTCTTGGGCATCAAGGACTGGGATGATGCTGTTGTTTTGAAGTTCGGCGGTAAGAAACTGGTTGCGAGCGTTGACGGGCCTTACAACAAGAGGATGGTTTTGAAGTCTGCGTTGATTCATGCTGCGACTGATGTTGTGGTTAAGGGCGGCAGGCCTTTGTTTGCAATGGATTCGTTGATTGGTTTGAAGCCTGATTTGAAGGAGATGATAGCGAGCTTGAAAAAACAGGCTGAGGTGATGAAGATTCCTCTTCTTGGAGGAAACACTCTTGTTGAGGATTGCGAGCCACGGTGCAGTCTCACAGTCGTTGGAGAGCTTTTGCTGAAAGAGCCCATAAGAGATTCTGGAGCAAGGAAAGGCGACATTGTGTGTCTTCTCGGAGAGCCTATTTGGGGCGAGCAGGAGGAAAGGTTTGTAAAAGCTAAAAAATTGTTTGAAACCTGGAATTCTATTCTGGCAGGAAAAATAAAGGTTAATGCAAGCAAGGACGTCACCAAAGGCGGTTTGGTTTCAGCGGTCTATGAGATGGAAAAAAAGTCTGGAAGAAAATTCAGGCTGAACGACAGTTTGCCCTTTCCTGTTTCCCGCAACCTGGACAACTTTCTGTTAACCTTAAGCGAAATAGAGTTCGAAAAAATGGAGAAAGTCTGCAGAAAGCGCGCTTGCAAGCTTGAGAAAGTAGGCGTCGTCTCCTAACTGTATTGTTTCGGTTATTAACCTGTTTTGGAGGCAGAGTCACTTACGCTGACGGAATGGACTGCCTGCTGCCGGTTATGGGCCACATGGTTTACTCTCAACATAGGGCTCCTTCGCTGAAAGTTTCTGACGAAGCGATAGCCAAAGCCAGATCACACCTGTCTAAAAACGAAGGCATCGAATGCGAACTAGCGGGCGCTGCAGGACAGGCCGCTTTAATGCATGAAAACTTGCAGGAAAAACTGCTGGCTGAAGGAAGAACAATAGTAACTTTCATAACAGGCTCAAAAAAAGACTGAAAGACTGATTTATGTTGCTGGAGGCATTGTGCTGAATCCTCTCTTCTGGGCTGCTGTTATTTCCGGTTCGAGCTTCTCCAGAGCTTTTTTGATGTGTTGCCCTAAAGTTTCATCTCCAATGTAATTCCAAGGG
>VGJA01000005.1 GCA_016867655.1 Candidatus Altarchaeales archaeon
AAATTTGTTCAGTCTCCCTCCTGTCAGGGATTCCCTTCGGGGACCGTTTTCGGTCTTGAGTATTCGAAAAACTTTGGAAAACAGGAAACTGAAAACCGAAAACCCGTGAAAACTGAAAACCGAGACGTAGTGCCTAACTTAGCAAAGTTCGACCGAATCATCATGCCTTTGCCTAAGGATGCGGGTGACTTCCTTGACACAGCATTGCCTGCCTTAAGCAAGAATGGTGTTGTCCATTTCTACGACTTTGCAGGGTCAACCAAAGAGTCCGAGAAGAAGGTCAAGAAAATCTGCAAGAAACTTGGATACAAAGTCAGAATGCTGGAATCAGTCTTGTGCGGCAGCTATGCTCCCGGCTTGCACAGGGTTTGCGTTGATTTTAAGGTTGTCGGGAAATAATTATGAGTATGGGCTCTAAGTTTTTCAGCAATCAGGATTCTGAGCAGATTCTGGCGCACTTGAGGAATTTTCTGAGAAAGGGTTTGAAATACAACTTGAGGATTGATCCTCTTGGCATTCATTTTGAAATCAATGAGGCTGTTTACAGGGGTGAGCGCGTCACAAATCAGGATCAGTTCAGCAATGAGTTGCATCAAATGTCTAACAAGCAGCGCAGGCTTTTCAATTTGAAGAGGAGGCGCAGCAAGCCGAAGTTGAGGTCTGTGAAAAAAGGGAGAACTGTGTCTTTGAGGGGTAGTTTGGTTTACTAGTCGTGATTTCTATAATGTTGTAGTGCCTAAAGAACGGCATCTTGTGTCAATTAGAAGGTGTAGTTAATAAAGACTTTAAGGCAACATTCAATAAAACATCACGACATAAAATAATATTTTTATGTGGGATCCATATATTATATGTATGCAAAGAATGGATAGTCATAGACGGAGGGGGGGAGCTGAGGATACATCAGGAAACGAAGAACCTCAACTTAGACATATAGAAGCTAAGCCTGAGGGCCACGAGAAGGTAAAACCCCTTACGATAACTCATGAGGGTAAACAATTAGTTTTCGCCCACTTGGATAATAGGTTCTATCCTAACTTCACATTTTTCACGTCGGAAGAGAGAAAGAGAGTTTGTGTTCCTTGGAATAATCTACTAGAAGCTGTCCGGGGGAAAATACGTGCTCACATTAAACAACAAAAGAGAGAGGAACCGAGTAAACAAGGAGATGAGTATGACCTACAGCTTTATAGGACTCTATGTAACCCTCCATCTGCTGTTAGTGAGGTTCTTAAAGAACAAGCAAGAAGAACTGCTGCGTTGCATACGTCTTTTTCTGCCGTGACTTCGAGAATGGATACAATCAAACCAACAGATTTAGTGGAAGAAGTTGCTCTTGAAATCGCAAAAGCTAAAAAATCTAACACGGAATGGGGAAGAACCTTTATTCGAGAAGCACAACCTATAGTTTTCAAATGGTTAACGGATTTACGGCTTAATCCTAAACACAAGATGGATAGAATCTCGGTTGATTTTTCTGATTCTGGAAAAAACAGGGAACCTTAGGGTTTTAATTTACCACATGAGTAATTTGATTGCAGTTGTATTACTCCTATTTATTAACCTGCTCTTCTTTTGTCTGATGCACACAAACATATTTTAATCCACCTCACCTAGTAAGTCATAATAAGTCGCCTTTTTTACAGTAACATTTACTATCTCTCCAAAAATATCCTTTCTTGTTTTTATTATGATTGGTTTATACCACAGGTTTCTTGCTGTGTAGCTTCCGTCCTTGTTTTTTTCCGAAACCAGTGCGCTGCCTTTCCAGCCAACCCATTTTTTGTTCTGATTTAAACCGATTTTTTTGAACAAGTCGTTCACCATTCCAGAGCGTTTTTTAATCAGCCAGCCCGGGTGTTGTTTTAATTCTGCAGCTTTTGTTCCGGGTCTGGGCCAGAATCTGGAGATGTTTATTATATCGGGTTTGACATCTTCAATCATGTTCAGAGTTTTCTTGAAGTCTTCTTCAGTTTCAGTTGGGTAGCCGACTATAATATCCGTAGACAACGTAATCTGCGGGGTTGAACTTGGAGTCGCATGTTCCTGTTCATTCTGACAACCTTTTGTTGAAGTATAGCATGCGAGCGTAGCTAGTTTGAGGGGCTGGAGCGGAGCGGAATGCCCCTCCTTTGATGCACCTTTATTAAAGGTGCTTGTAGTGCCTAACTTTTCCCTGAACTCCCTCACAATCTCCCTGAAATCCTTTCCACAGTATCTCCTACCCATCTCCTTTAGAATCCTGTCGCTGCCAGCCTGCACTGGAAGATGCAGGAAGCGGTATAACTTCTCGTTTTTTAAAACTTCAACCAATTCTTCTGTAAAATCTAAAACATGGTTTGGATTCATCATTCCCACTCTCACTTTAAAATCTCCAGGAATTTTCACAATTTCATTCAGCAATTCCGGCAGGCTTGATTTTATGTCTTTCCCATAGGCGCCAGTGTCCTGTGCCGTAAGCCAGATTTCCCTAACGCCTTCAGCCAATGCAGACTTCACATGGCTAACAATCTTCTCGCCTGCAAAAGACTTCAAGCTGCCTCTAGCAGCTTTCGTCAGGCAGTAGGAGCAGTTTCCAAGACAGCCCTCAGCTATCGGCACAATTTCAACAAAAGGATTTAGCCTGTTTTTGGGCATGCAGACTTTCACACCAGGCGAGGCTATCAAAACAAATCTACTCCCTCTTCCTACAGTCTCAACAGCTTCAACAACATCTTGCACATTGACTCCAATGAAAGAGAACCTTGGAAATTCGTCTGCAATCTGCCGGCATGCAGCAGGTAGGCATCCCGCAGCAATCACATTCCTGTTTTGTTTGTCCAGCTCCTTAAGCCTTCTTCTAATCTTGTTTTCAGTCGGAGTCTTCACAGTGCAGGTGTTCACAACCAAAATTTCACCCTCTTTTTTTACAATCTTGTGGCCGTGTTTCTCCAACAGGCCTGCTATTATCTCCGAATCAGCTTGGTTCATGGCGCAGCCGTAGGTTTCTATTTCAACATTCATGGAGGGTATATTTTTCAACTGTGGGGTATATAATTAAGTGGTGAATTAATATGCGCACCCTTCAAAAATAAGTTGAATACAACTTGAGAATAGGGCTCAAGAATGCAATTCATAATGGGTGCGTCCAAATAATCAAACGTTAGAACCAAGAGGTGAATAAATATGCCGGTTGTTAGGATAGAATTGTGGGAAGGCAGGACTTTAGAGCAGAAGGACAAGTTGATAAAAGAGGTTACTCATGCGGTGGTGAAAACCCTTAAGATTGAGCCTCAGCACGTCATTGTCATACTGCAGGAGGTCAGCAAGGATCATTGGGGTGTTGGCGGAGAGCGCAGCAGCAAGAAAAAGTAACTTCCTTACTTTCTGAGCTCTTTCATGTGCTTAATCCTTTTTTGAATCAATGCGTCAGTTCCAATGTCTTTCCTGTGGAACAAGTCTCCTTTTATGTGTTGCATTGATTTTTCAGCCACTTTTTCCGCTTCGCTGATGGTGTTTCCAACCCCTAGAACCGCAACAGACCTTGATTTGGATGAAATGATTTTTCCGTTTTCTTCTCTGACTGAAGCGTAGTATACTCCTCCGCCAAGCTTTTTTATCGCATTCTCGTCTACTGTAAGTTCAACATCTTTTTTTGGGTTTTCTGGGTAGCCTTCAGGCGCCATGTATTTGCACACAGTGGCTTTCCTACTGAATTTTGCATTTTTCTTTAAATTCATGTCTGCCATTCCCTGACAGATGTCAACGAAGTCTGACTCCAGTATTGACAGTATGTTCATCGCCTCTGGGTCCCCAAGCCTTGCATTGTATTCAATCAATCCTACTCCACTTTTGGTTGCCATAAACTGGCCGTAGAGGAATCCCTTGTATTCCACTCCCGTTTCTTTTTTGACTGCTTTTACTGTTTCTTCCATCACTTCCAGCCCTTGCTGGTAGTCTCTTTCAGTCAGAAATGGCAGTATGAAACCTTTGTCTGAGTATGACCCCATTCCTCCGGTGTTCGGTCCTTTGTCGCCTTCGTAGGCTCTTTTGTGGTCTTGCACCATTGGAGCGCCTACAACACGGTTGCCGTCTACGAAAGCCTGCAGTGTGAACTCTTCTCCAACCAGTTTTTCTTCAACAACCACTTTGGGTATGTGGCCGACTTTAGCGTTCAATATCTCTTTGATGTATTCTTTGGCTTCTTCTTTGTTTTTCAAGTGTTCTCCAAAGACTTTGACTCCCTTGCCGCCTGTCAGCCCGGCAGGCTTTAAGACAAAATCATGGTATATTGAATCAAGGTATTTGCACGCCTGCCTGTAGTCTTCGAATATCCCATACTTTGGGTTGCTTTTCACCTTGTGTTTTTCTAGCAGGCTTCTGCAGAAGGTTTTGTCTGTCTCCAGCTGGGCTGCAATCTTTCTAGGCCCTGCACATCTAATGCCTTTGTCTTCAAGGGCATCTACAACTCCTGCATTAAGCGGCGCTTCAGGGCCTACTACAACCAAGTCTACTTTGTTTTCTAGGGCGTATTTCAAGACTTCTTCTGGCTTGCAGGTGTCCCCAATGGTATATTTGTCTGAAATTCTTGCTATGCCGGGGTTTTTAGCGCTCATGAAGGAATAAAGTTTTTTCTTTTGCCTGCTTTCAGACAAAGCTTTTATTATCGCATGCTCTCTTGCGCCATTCCCAACCAGAAGGATGTTCATGCAACATTATTGGAGATGATAGTAAAAAGTTATCCTTTGAATATGAAGTAGGTCAGCAGTAGGCCGATTAGAATCAGAGCGCTCATCAGCATTACATATCCTCTGGCGTTGGTGTCGTCATAGGCTACTGCATTTCCAGTAATCTTGTTTTCGTCTGTTTTTTTGTCATAGCCTGCTGCCATGCCAGTGATACTGTTTAAGTCTTCTATTACTGTTGTAGTAGTCGCTTCTGTTATGGTCGTTGTTATCTCCCTTGTTGTCGTCTGAATGCTTGTCCTGGATATGTGCGGCAGCGTGGCTTCCGTGCTTGTTGTTGTGGTTGTCGTTGTTGTCGTGGTGGTTGTCGTGGTTGTCGTCGCCTCCAGGATTTCTATATCCTGTTGTATTGTGTGGTAGTCATCAGCCCTTATCTCCATTTTGTATACTCCAGGTTTGTTTAGCGATATTCTTGCAGTGCCGTTTTCATCTACACGGCAGTTGTATATCTTTGAACTCCCAGCCTTGTTGTCGTAGACTACTACCCTGGCTTTTTTTACTGTTTTGTTTCTCTTGCTGTCTGTCAGTTTTATTTCTATCGGGCTGTTGGCGTGTGTTTCGTTTGGCATGTTCATGTTCATTGTGAACAGTCCGCTTCCCCCAAAGCCTAATGCTCCTGATGTGCCTTGGCATACTGTGTTGAATGACATTGATTGGGGTCTGGTTCCATAGCTTCCATAGGCGAATCCCAGCATGTGTCCGTCTTGCGCGCAGTAGTGGCCGTCCCAGCTGTTCCAGTCTCCGTTCCAGCAAACGTTGCCTGCGTCAAACCCTACTGGGCTGTATCCCCAACTGCCTCCAGTGGATATGTAGAAGCCCCAGTAGCTGCTGCTGCACCAGCAGTTGTCTTCTGGGCAGCCTATGTTGTTTATTCCGCACATTGCGTGGCCCCAAGTGGGGTCGCTGCTCCATGCTATTGCAAGGTCGCTGTTTTGCATTATTTCATAGCCGCTTGCGTTTTCCTCTATTACAACGCATTTTGTGTAAGTGGTGCCGTCCGGGAACGTGACTACTACACCCACTCTTACTGCTTGTGCTGTTGTTGCCAGTATTACTGCTAAAACCACTGCCGTCGCCCAGTTTTTTGCTTTTTTCCTCATCATCCCAATAGATATGGATAAATTATCCATACACTTAGATTACATACTTAAAAACAAAAACAATACTAAAGTGCTTCCGATTACATAAAACTTTGGCTGGCTACTCCCACTCACGTAAGTTGGTTAATAGCCGCATGGTTCACAAAATCGGGAGCACTTTACCTAAGTCTGAACAATACAAACTTAAAAATGAAGCCAAACACATACACCTGGACACTCTGGCTTTTAACAGCCATAACAGCAGGAATACTAACATACAACCCCATCTACCTTACGGCAATACTAATCACACTGGTTGCAGTCTCATTGGCATGCAAAACAAACTGGAAAAAACACCTGAAAACAGGCTTGATATTTGGAACACTACCGCTGCTGATAAACACCCTCTTCGTCCACAGGGGGGCAACAGTATTAATGCAAATACCTGCCAAAACAAGCATTCTTTCATTCAGCATTCCAATCTTCCTGCTTTCAGGGCCGATAACATTGGAGTCAATAACATTCGGCCTGACAATGGCCCTGCTTTTGGTTGACATGGTTCTCACATTCGGCATATTCTCCTCGATTGTGACGCCAGACGCATTGCTGAGAATAACGCCAAAATTTTTCTTCAATTCAACACTCTTAACATCTATTGCATTGAGATTCACTCCAGTTATCTCAGACGACATGCAGGCCATCAGAGATGCGCAACGCTCCCGCGGCCTGAATCTTTCCCAAGGAAACCTTTTTGTCAGACTAATGAAACACAAAGCCTTGGTCGTTCCTGCAGTGGTGAGCTCGCTAGAAAGGTCATTAAGTCTTGCAGAAGCGATGGCTTCCAGGGCTTTCAACAAAAACCGGACAAAATACATTGTTGAGAGATGGCATATCAACGACTACCTAACCATTGGCATGCTTGCAATCTCCCTTGCAATTTTACTCTACTCTAAGGCAAATGGCCTGCTGTCCTACTGGCCCTACAACTCCTTGACACCGGCATTCAGCCTCATACCCTTAGCTGCAATACTCCTGCTGGTAACTCCAACCCTAAAATGAAACCATTGGTCGAATTCAAGAAAGTGTCATACAAATACCCAGACGCTAGAAAAAACGCGCTCTCAAACTTCAATCTAAAGGTAAACAAAGGGGAATTCATCCTGGTGAGGGGTCCTTCAGGCTCTGGCAAGACAACTTTCTTGAAATGCATCAACGGCCTTGTGCCGCATTACTCCGGAGGCGTTTTCCAAGGCAGGGTTTTCGTCAACGGCCTTGACACAATAAAAAACTCGATAGAAGGCATCTCACAATCAGTTGGCTTCATATTCCAGGACCCTGAAAATCAGATAATCTGCTCCACGGTTGAAGGCGAAATCGCCTTCGGACTTGAGAACAAAAAAACTCCTAGGGGGCAGATTGGCAGAAAGATGGCTAAAATAGCTAAAGAACTTGAAATGCAACCCCTCCTCAAGAGACAAATCAGCGAGCTTTCCTCCGGAGAAAAACAAAAAGTAATTCTGGCTTCAGTCTTGGCCTTGGAGCCTGAAATACTCCTACTGGACGAGCCTTCTTCGCAATTGCATCCTGAAAGCGCGGAAAAATTGAACGCAATATTATCCAAACTAAACAAGGAAAAAAACATTACAGTAATCCTGGTGGACCACAATTTCAATCCTGCAGGCAAGCTGAAAAAAGTTGACAGGGTGATAAACCTCGGCCAGCAAGACAAGGCTTGCATTCATGCTAAACCAAAAAAAGTCAAGAAAACCGGAAAGGTTGTTGTTAGAATATACAATTTGCATTACAGTTATGCAGGCAAGAAAGCCCTTGACGGCATTAATCTGAAAATACGTGAAGGAGAATTTGTTTCAATTATTGGCCCAAATGGCTCTGGAAAAACAACGCTGCTGAAACACTTCAACGGCCTTTTGAAGCCAAGCAGGGGAGACGTATTCATCCATGGCGTCAACACCAGAACGGCTATTGTTGAAGAGCTTGCAAAAACAGTCGGCTTCCTCTCCCAGAATCCGAATGACTACCTTTTTTGCGACACAGTGGAGGATGAAGTTAAGTTTACCTTGAAGAACCTTGGCTTGGGGGGAGACGTAGATGGCATGCTTGTAAGCCTGAGTCTGAAGGAACACAAACACTGTTATCCCCGGGATTTGAGCGGCGGCGAACGCCAGAGGGTCGCACTGGCGTCAGTCTTGATTGCAAACCCAAAAATAATTGTCCTAGACGAACCAACACGGGGGATAGACTTCAAGTCAAAGAAAAAGATGGTTGAAATACTCCAGTCAATGAAGTCTGAAGGCAAGACAATAGTAATTGCAACACACGACATGGATCTAGCTTCACATTCAGACAGAATAATATTGATGGAAAACGGTCGAATAACCAAAAATGATTGAAGTGTTGACATTAAACTGGATGGCGTTCACATTCACCCTGGCAATAGCAGTAGCCCTGCTTTTCACCTTAAAGTTCGAGCATACGGCAAACCCAAAGTCAATCGCACTGTTGGGAATGCTCACCGCCTTGGTTGTTGTTTCCAGGCAGCTGTTTCATTCAGTGGGCGAATTCAGCCCAGTGTTCTTTTTGGTCATGGTAATCGGCGTTGTCTATGGCAGTTTAAGCGGCTTCATGGTCGGGGCTTCAACAATGCTGGTCTCAAACTTTCTATTGGGGCATGGACCTTGGACGCCCTACCAAATGCTGGCTCTCGGCTTGGTGGGCTTTTTTGCAGGCTTGATGCAAACCCGCAATACAATAATACTCACAGTCTACAGCATTTTCGCAGCCTACTTTTACGGCTTTGTCACAGACTTGTTCTGGTGGAGCGCCTTTGCGGCTGAACACTCCTTGCAGACTTACATTGCAGTCGCCTCTGCAGGACTGCTGATGGATTCGTCAAGAGCTCTGGGCAACGTGTTGTTCACCCTGGTTTTGAGCAAGCCCTTGATTAAGATACTCCAAAGGTTTAGAAACAGGTTTCATTACACTGTCCTGAAAAAATAGCGATATTAAAGGATAATGCAATAATTAAACAACAATGGCCCGTAAATCTTCAGTTAAAAGAAAAACCAGGGAGACGAGCATTGAAATCTCTTTGAATTTGGATGGCGCCGGCAAAGGCAAAATAAAGACGCCGTTGAAGTTTCTGAACCACATGTTGGATTCCTTCAGCAGGCACAGCAGTTTTGACTTGAATGTAAAAGCTTCCGGAGACATTGAAGTGGACGACCACCATCTGGTTGAAGACATGGGCATATGCCTTGGAGAAGCATTACTAAAGGCTTTAGGCGACAAGAAAGGCATCGCCAGAATGGCTTACGCAATAGTTCCAATGGACGACAGCAAGGCTGTAGTCTCAGTCGACCTTTCAGGCAGGCCTTCAGTCAAAATAAAACTGCCTTTCAGCGAATTCCAAGAGAAAAAGGTTGGTGATGTAAGCAAGGAGAATATAGAACACTTCCTGGAAAGCTTCGCAATCAACGGGAGATTCAACCTCAACATAGACGTGGAAGGAAGAAACGACCATCACAAAGTAGAAGCCTGCTTTAAGGCACTGGCCAAAGCAATGAAGGACGCTGTGAAAATAACAGGCAAGCAAATCCCCTCAACAAAGGGAAATTTATGATTACATCTCCTAAGGATGGGCAAATTTACGATTAAACCACCTAAGTGTCCTAACCCAGATAATACTAGACTTGATCTTTCAGGCACGTGGGACATTTGGGGTGAGGATCTCAAGGAATTACAGGAGAATCTTACAATACACCTTCCGATTTTGAGAGATAGAACTCATCCCCCTCTTCTTCCCAACGGCGGGTTCAATGAGGAGTTTCGTCTTCGCGTGAATGCCATGACCAAGGAATCCGAAGGAGACGACAGGCTCGCAATATCCAGCAATGCTAAGGTAATCTCCTTTCGAGGGAAAAAGTTTTTAACTTGGCTCATCCAGGACGCAGGCGGGCGGGACTTCGGAGTTTGGGATAACAAGTCTGCTGGCGTATACAACATTTCCTTTCAAATTGATGTGAACCGCAGGATTCTGGAATTGCTAGAAGATCCTAGCAGACAGACGCCTGTCCGGGTTTTTGAAGCTGGTTGCGGACCAGGAAGGGCGCTCAAAGACATCAAGCATTTTTTTGAAGCCAGAGGTTTGGGGGATAAAGTCGAGACAATAGGCTTGGTCTATGCGCGCACTTCCAAAGAAAAATACGAGGGAGTTGACGAGCTTATGGTCGGGGATATACTGGAAGTTGAACCCACCAAAAAATTCGACATAGTGTTGTCTCATTCAGGTGCCCTCCACCATACATCAGACACAATCGGTGCTTTGCGGCGCACTGTAAGTTGGATGAATCCTGGAGCCCTCGCAATGGTTAAAATAACCTCCCATCGTTTTGGAATACCTGACTCGAGTGATATGCCAAAGGCCGTCAAAGCTTTGCGTGATTTAGGGATTTCCAACCCGATATACGACCCCTACTGCGTTTTCATATTCGAAAAACCACCTCTCAAGAAGGGGGCGTAGCATATTTAAGGTAGTATTAAGATAATTCTATTGTTTGTTTCAATGACATCTGAGTATTTAGACTTGAATTACAAGCCAACTAAAAACGACTTGAACTGTTTGTTTTACATTGAGCCTTCTAGAGGAGTTTCTTTTGAAAAAGCTGCAGAGCACGTTACCGGCGAAAGCAGTATCGGCACTTGGACTGAAGTGCACACCGCATCCGGAAGTTCCATGAGAAAACTAAGGCCTAGCATCTATCACATGAACAAAAATAAGGGTTTGGTGAAGGTTGCCTATCCCTTGGAGTTGTTTGAGCCTGAAAATGTTTCTCAAATCATGAGCAGTATTGCAGGCAACATTTACGGCATGAAGGCGATTCAAAATCTCAGATTGCTGGATTTCACTTTTCCCGAAAAGGCAGTCAAACTTTACCAGGGCCCGAAGTTCGGTATTCCCGGAATAAGAAAAATACTTAAAGTAAAGAACCGTCCTCTGGTGGGCACTATAATAAAGCCTAAAGTCGGTTTGCCTTACAAGGAGCATGCCAGAGTGGCCTTTGAAAGCTGGGTTGGCGGCTGCGACATAGTGAAAGATGATGAAAACCTGACTGACCAGAAGTTCAACCCCTTTGACAAAAGAATTGCTGAGACAATGCAGGCTTTAGACAAGGCAGAGCGAAAAACCGGTGAAGTGAAAATCTACATGCCCAACATAACAGCCGAAACAGAAGAAATGGTTGAAAGAATGGAATACGTCAAAAAACACAACGGAAAATACGTGATGATTGACGTTATCACATTGGGCTTCAGCGCAGTTCAAACAGTCTTGAAACACTCAAGAAAGATGAATCTTGTCGTGCACGCTCACCGGGCGATGCATGCCGCACTGACAAGAAACAAAAAGCACGGAATAACAATGCTGGCTTTAGCCAAACTCTACCGTCTCATCGGCACAGACCAACTTCACGTGGGCACTGCAGTAGGCAAGATGGAAGGCCCGGCAAGGGAAGTAGCTTCAATAAGAGATGAAATAACACTGGACAGCGTGCCTGAATCTAAAGACAGATTAAGCCAGAAGTGGCATGGCTTGAAGCCTGTGTTTCCAGTCTGCTCCGGCGGCCTGCACGCAGGACACATCCCGGAACTGATGAAAATCATGGGCAAAAATATCGTAATCCAAGCCGGCGGAGGCGTTCACGGCCACCCGGACGGCACGATAGCAGGCGCTAAAAGCGTCCGCCAGGCTGTTGATGCGGTAATGGCTGGTCCCCATAATGGGGATGTCCCGCAATGCGGGACAAAAACATTGAAAGAATACGCCAGAACGCACAATGAGCTGAGAAAAGTCTTGGAGACTTTTGGAAGTTATAGTAGATGATGTATTTCTACATATTTTTCATATCTGATACTTATTCGCATAAGCCAAAAAACTATAGCCAAAAGTATGATTATTTCCATCATCTACTATAATTCAATCTTCATTTATCGCTTTCATTATTGTCTTCTTTAATTCAGCAAATCTTTTGCTGTATTTAATTTCCTTACTTCTGGGCCTTCTAAACTTCACGGGAAACTCACCTGCAATCCGCTTGTTTTTCAGCATTAAAACACGATCTGCCAGGAATACGGCCTCGTCAATGGAGTGTGTCACAAATACTATCGTCTTTTTCTCTTTCCTCCAGACGTCAAGCAGCCACCGCTGCATCCTATCCCTAGTGTAAACGTCCAAGGCCCCATAAGGCTCGTCCATAAGTATCAACTCCGGGCTTGCAGCCAGCGTTCTGGCCAATGCAACACGCTGCACTTGACCCCCAGACAGCTCAAAAGGATATCCTTCTCTCTTATCATCCAAACCAATCATCGCCAGGTAATGCTCCACCGCAGCGTCGTCACCCTCCAATCCAAAAGCGATGTTTTCTTCAACAGTAAGCCAGGGAAACACCGCATAATTCTGAAAGACAACTCCAATCTTTTTGGGCTTGTCAACCACTCCAGAAAAACTTACAAAACCAGCAATAGCGTTCAGGAGCGTTGTCTTACCACAGCCTGATTCCCCCACCACCGCCACAAACTCACCTTCCTTAACACTAAATCCAATACCCTCTAAGACAACATTACTGCCATAACTAACAGTCAATCCACTTCCACTCAAGACTGTGTTTTTCCTATCCATGGAAACAACCTCCTCGTGAACTTCACAAAACAATAGTCTGTTAAAGCCCCCAGCAAGCCTAAGACAAGCAAGCCTGCAATCAAGTTATCCATCCTGTATGTAAGCTGTGACACCGACATCAAATAACCCAGACCATTTGACGAGCCAGCCAGCTCTGACACAAAGACCATTATAAACGCCACGGCAACTCCGTTTCTCATTCCCGCAACAATAAACGGCATAGAAGCTGGCAGAATAACTTTCAACCATTTCTTCAAGACAGAGTTGGTTAGCGTTCTCGCAGCCTGCAGAAAATGCACTGGAATCTGCGACGCTCCGATGTGAGTATTCACCCAAACAGGAAAGAATACTGCAAAGCTTATTGAAAAAAGTTTTGCAATTTCACCAATACCCAGCCAGACAATCACAAGAGGTATTACCGCAACCGGTGGAAATGAACGAAACACTTGGAATATTGGGCTGAATGACTCCTCAAAAAATTTTATCCTACCTGTCAGCAGCCCAAAGGTGGTTCCAGCAAGACTTCCAAGCGTTAGCCCCAAGATTACTCTCCAGATGCTTGACTTGACGTGCACCAGAAGCTCTCCAGACTTAATCAATTCAACGATTGCCAGAAAGACCTCGCTTGCAGGCGGAAACAAAGTCCTGTTCACTACTCCGCTTTCCGACACCGCCTGCCAGACTAAAATAAACACCAGAAGGGGCAATAGACAATACATTCCCCTTAATCTTCCTGAAATCATTTTTCATTCTTCTATATAGTAACTGCTTCAGGTTTGACTTTCAGCAAAGCATCCTTATATATGTACGCTTTAAAGTCCGGAATCTGAGCCTCATTTTTAACTTTTCCAGTCTCCTTGGCCCACTCCGCTTCTAAATTCCAATACTCTAACAATAGGTTGTTTAAAGCAGGCTTAAACTCAAAATTACCCCAAATCCCGTCCAAGGTTTTTTTGTCTAGTTTAGTGTAATTGGCAACTATTGCCTTAGACTCTGCTGGATTCTCTTTCATGAATTCAGAGGCTTTAACGAGGCTTCTTATTATTCTTTCAATTATCTCCGGATTTTGATTAACCCAATCCCTGTCTGCGCTTAGCACGTAAAGTTCAGAGTACATGGTTTCATCCCAGAATGTGACTGCCTTGCTACCTAATTTTTGTTCTGCGAAATATGCGTGAGGGTCGAAAATTGCGATGGCATCAACGCTTCCGCTTTCAAGAGCTACCGGCATGTCCTCAGGCTTCAGGTTTACCAATTCAGCGTCTGTTATGTTGTACTTCTTCATGAAATTGTAGATGTAGAATTCAGGGCCTCCCCCAACGGAAGTCGCCAGCTTCCTCCTTTTCGCGTTGAAGTACTCATGCGGCGTGTCCAAATCAGGCTCTTTAATAGCAACCACCCTAACTTCATTCGTTGTCCTCTCAACTACTTGCGTGATGACGTAAAACTCATTTCCTTGCATTGAAGAAAATGTGACTGGGACCTCCCCGCTTACTGCCATGTCAATTGAGCCTGACAGAAATGCTTGGAGAGCATATTTTCCACCGGTGAACTCAACCAACTCAACGTTAAGCCCTTCCTGCTGGAAAAAGCCTTTGTCCTTGGCAACCATAATCAGCGCGTTTGCAGGACTGTTTTGTATCCCTATTGTAAGTGGTTTTTCCGCGTTGTATACTGTCTTCCCAGTTATATCGCTTTCAGTGCATCCGCTTATTATTACCAGAGTCATTATGGCAAAAATCCAATATTTCTTATCCATTGTACCATTATCCACGAACTACGGATATATAAATCTTGTTGTCCAATAGTTGGACAACAATAAACCTAACACTAATGGACCGAGCTATACTTGAGGAGATTGGTTTGTCCAGGGCTGAAATACAACTATACCTGAAACTCTTAAAACTGGGATCGGTGCCTTCTTCCCGGGTAGTCCACGAGACAGGATTCAGAAGGTCTACGGTATACGATGGCATACGTCGTTTACAGGAAAAAGGTCTGGTTTCCCATGTAATAAAGAACTCGAGGAAATATTTTGAAGCAGCCAATCCCGAGCGGATTATTGACTTCCTCCATGAAAAGAAGAGAATGCTTGACCAGCAGACCGAAGAAGTCCGCAGGATACTGCCCGACTTAAAAAAAGACTATTCGACTTTGAAGCCCCATGCTGAAGCCCATGTGCTAATGGGCGTCGAGGGGTTCAAGACGATGAGAAGGGATGTCTTGAGGAATGCAGGAAGAGAACACTTAATACTGGGCTCTATAGGGCGGGAGCACGAGGTCATGCCAGTGTTTTTCAACAACTGGAATGAAAGCAGGGAAATAAAGAGGATTCATCTCAAAATGCTGTACAAGGAAACCTTTAGAAGACTGGCCATGGCATCTAAGAAAGTGTTTGAAAAATATTATGAAATTCGCTTTCTTCCAGAGGAATTCCAGGGGCCGTCAGTAATCAATATCTACGGTGACCGTGTTGTTAACGTAATTTGGAAAGGTGGTGAACCAATCTGTTTCATGCTCATAAACAAGGATATTGCAGATGCTTATAGGCAGTATTTCAACTATCTATGGGGGCGTGCAAAAAAATAAGTTACCTTCTTGTTTTGTTTCTGTAGTATTGTTGTGGGTGTTTTACTTTGCAGTCTGCTTTACAAAGGCCATAGCTTTTTATTGTTATGCATGCCGGGCACGTGTATTTGGTGTTGCTTTTCTGGCCTGCAAGAAATTGCAGCTGGTAGCGCGTTTTTTCCTCATCAAAGTTCTGGCTTTTGGAGAATATCTTCACGATTTCATCCTCTTTCAGTCCAAGGCCGATTAGGAATGTCGCAAGTATGAATCGTGAGTTGTGGTTTGCCATTCCAGCCTGGAGCAGGGAGATTATGTGCGTCATGCATTTTGGCAGCGCCCTTTCTTCAAGGAATTCTACTTTCGCCTCTTCCAATTTTGCAGTGAACTCTCCTTTCAGTTCGTTTAACGCTTTTTGCATGCTCTTGGGTGTTGTTTTTATTTTCAACGGTTCAAGAACTTTCTGCCTTATCGCTTCTTTCATCAGCGTTAAGTCTTCCCCTTGGTTTAGTTTTACAAAGCCTTTTTCTACCGTTCTGTTGACCAGCTTCCATCTGGTGTCTTTTTTTGCCATCGATGTTGCCAGCTTTAGGTATTCTGAGACTTCTATTTTGTCGTCTATTTTCAGCCCCAAGTCTTCTTTTATTTTTTCCACTGTGTTCTTGCCTTCTTTTCTAAGCTGCTCGTGCATGTATTCGGCTTCTGCGTTTGCGTGTCTTCCTGCCACTATGCTGTTTCCAAGCTGGCTTATTAGTATTCTGGCGACCGGGTAGCTTAGCATGAGGATTTCCTGGCTTGTTTTGTCGTCCTTTTCCGGATTAAACTTGTTGTTCAGAAGTTCCAGTATTCTTTGTTTTCCGAGGCTTATGGCTGCGGAGTATACTGGGTGTTTGTCCAGTTCTTCCATTGTGAGGCCTAGTTTGGCGACGTGTTCCTTGGCTTCTTTGAGGAAGGGGTATCTGGCCAGCGTTTGCAGTTTCATTTTAGTCTTGTGGTATCTATATTCCTGGTTTTTGCTTAATATCAAACATATACTCAATTTTGAGTAGTAAATCATTTTTGAGTATTTAAACCCAAATACCAATGACCTAGAGCAATGATACAGCTAACCCTCATCCAAATAGACAACTACGGCCCCTGGACAACGAATCCCGCTCCAAAAAAGGAAGCCAGCCTCCAGTTACTGCAGTCTAAAATCTACTCCCAACTGCAGAAAAAATTCTCAGCCAAAAAAGCACTGCTCTTCCCGATGAGATACGACAACTTGATTGCAATAACAAACGGAATCAGCGAGCAACAGCACAGGAAAATAATGGATGCAGTCAACAAAAAAATCCCGGTCTCAATAAGCATGTCCATAGCTGTTGGCGAAACGCCCTACGAGGCCCAGGCCCTTGCAACCAAACAGCTTTCAGTTGAAGGCGGTGCCAGGCATGCAAGCAGAAAGGCTGTGTTGAAGTCAAGCGGAATATCAAGGGATGCGATACAGATTGCCCACATAGACATAAACGGGATTACAGAGCACACTGACTTGAATGTGTATGACTCCTATTCAAGGGTGGTTGAATTGGAAAAAGATTTGATTAAGCATCTGACTCCAAAAGGCACTTTGGTCTTCTATATGGGTGGAGACAACTTCATTGCGCCTTGCAATGGATTGTCGGAAGGGGAACTGCAAAATGTTTTAGAGAAAGTTGAAAAAGAAACCGGCATAAGGCTTAAGGCTGGTTTGGGTGTTGGAATGAATGCAGAAGAAGCTGTTCATCTCGCAAGTTTGGGTTTGAAGGAAATACGGGCGGGCGTTCAAAAACGGGTGGTAATGAAAAATGATGTATAACGCTTCCATACTCCAAGGAAATGAATTTGAATTCATTGAAGAAGCCCACTTCCAAATTGAAGAAGGCGTGATAACCGACGTCGGTGAAGGCTATCTTCCAGGGGGAGTTGACTACAGGCAATATCTGGCAATGCCTTCTTTCTTCAACGCCCACACACATCTTGGAGATTCCTTTGCCAAAGAGGCCTTGTTGGGTTTGAACGTCACCCAGGCTGTCGGGAAAAAAGGCTTGAAATGGAAGCTGTATGAAAGTTCAACCAGAAGCGAAAGAATGATTGCGATGAAAGACTCTTTGAAATTCATGCTTGCTTCAGGAACCACCGGTTTTGCAGACTTCAGGGAATTCGGCATGGAAGGGATTAACGAGCTGAAGGATTGTTTGACTGCAAGCAATATGACTTCCATCATCCTGGGCAGGGATGTTGATGAAAACGAGTGCGATGGTTTTGGTTTGAATCTTTACCAGAAAAACCAGATTCCAAAAAATAGAAAAAAAATTCTTGCTTTGCATGCCGGAGAGAAGGAAGGCGAACTTGAAAAGGCGTTGGAATTAAGGCCTGACATATTGGTTCATTTCACCAAGGCAGGCAAGCGTGCGATAAAGCAGGCTGTAAAGAATAAAATTTCTGTTGTAGTCTGTCCAAGAAGTAATTCTCTCTTGCAGGCAGGCTTTCCTAAAGTGAGGGAAATGCTTGACTCTAGAATAAAAGTTTCTCTAGGCTCAGATAACGTGATGCTGAACCAGCCTAACATGCTGCGCGAGATGGAATACCTCTTCAAAGTTTCCCATCTGGTTGGAAAGCCTTTAACTCCTGCCGAAGTTCTCAGAACTGCAACCTACAACGGCTTCAAGACATTCAACATCAATTCAGGCCTGCTGAAAAAAGGCATGAGCGCAAGCCTTTTATTCCTGGACAAGAACGCCCCGAATTTGAGGCACAGCAAGGACATTCGGGCCTCAATAGTCGGCAGGTGCGAGATGGAAAACATAAGAAAAGTC
>VGJA01000006.1 GCA_016867655.1 Candidatus Altarchaeales archaeon
CAGCATACACACTATTTGCTTTCTTTGCAATCAATGGAATCATCTTTTTGTATTCTTTGTTGTAAGAGCAACCGAAAACCAGAAACAACTTCTTGTAGTGTATTTCACCTAAGGCTTCAGCCAGCTTTAGTATCCCGTCTGGATTGTGGGCGCCGTCCAAAAACACCAAAGGATTTTTCTGCACCAACTCAAATCTGCAGGGTATTCTAGCCTCAAGCAAACCCTTTTTCACAGACTTTTTCGCTATGCTAATCTTGTGAAACGTCTTCAACATCTCAATCACTGAAAAGGCAATGGCTGCATTATACATCTGGTGTCGGCCCAAAAGTCTGGTGGAAACTTTGTAGGAATTCCCAAAGAAAAACAAGTTGAACGTCTGCCTGCCCAAACTTGAGGACAAAGGTTTAACCGAAACTTCATCGCCGACAACGCACAACACCGCATTCTTTTCCCTGCAGGTTTTTTCAACAACCTCCAAGGCCTTGCCTTCCGCGCCAGTCACAACCAAGCCGTCCTTCTTTATGATACAAGCCTTCTCGAATGCGATTTTTTCTACTGTTTTTCCAAGCAACTCTGTGTGGTCCATGGAAACCGAAGTAATCACGCTGACTAAAGGATTAACCACATTCGTCGCGTCAAGCCTGCCGCCCAAGCCAACCTCCAAAACAACAAAATCAACATTCTTTTCGGAGAAATAAAGGAAAGCCATTGCAGTCGTGACTTCAAAGAAAGTCAATTCTCCAAACTCCTTAGAAACCTTGCTTGCAGCAGACTTCACAACAGAAGTAAGCCTGGCAAGCTCCTTATCAGAAATCATTTTGCCGTTCACCTTAATCCTCTCGTTCAGCCTGTAGAAGTGGGGGGAAGTATACAAGCCAACATTAAAGCCGACTTCCAGCAGTATGGAATCCAAAAAAGTGCAGACGCTGCCCTTGCCATTAGTCCCAGCCACGTGAATGCACTTCAACCTCTTTTCAGGATTACCCAACAAAGACAGCAAACGCTCGGTATGCTCCAGCCTAAGCCTGATGCCGAATTTCTTCAAACCAGAGAGATAACTATTGGCTTGCCTGAAATCCATAAGATAAAACTAGGATTCAATGTTTAAAGCAAATATATAACTCTAAGCCTTTTTCAAGAAGACTTGTCTTGCTTTTTCTAGTAGCTCTTGGAACATTTCGCCTGAAGTGGGCATGCCCTGTTCTCTGGCTTTTCTGTCGAATTTTTGCACTGAATCAAGCTTATCAGGAGCTCCTTCTTCCATTTTGGGGAGTAGAATCTGGAATACTTTTGTAGCTGCAGAGGAAAGCAGCATCTGTGTGTCAGGAGCTAATTTTTCAATAGGGCCACTTGAGAGAGTCCTTGACCCGATACCTCTAACGGCTTTACCTTTTAGCATACTAGCATACTCGAGTTCAAACTCCCATGACTCAACAACACAATGCTCGAATTCACCAGTATTAAAGTTGTACTTGACAGAGATGGTATTTCTCTTTTCTCCAACGGCAGGAGGTTTGTCTGAAGGCCCTGGAGTTAATGACATGCAAAGTTGGTCATATGTATCGGAAGGTGCTTGCCTGGAAAACCATATGCATAATTCAAAGTCGGGTTCTTTGTATTCACCATGCCAAAACAACGCAGATGATTGGGGCGTATCTGAATTTCCTATTGTTATTTTCATTGGAAAAACCTTTAGTGCACTCAGTCTTTCATAAATATTTCTAAAATGGGCTAATTCTCGCGAAGGCTCTGCAAGTGCCACACAACGCGTAGCAGGCAATACCTCCACACGTCCATGAACGACTCCAGTATTAGAAGCCCGCTCGCTAGTTCTTTCACCTTCTGGTGGTTGAAGACCCTTGATTGCCATTTTAGTGTTTAAAGCATCTGGTTCCTGAAAACACCATAGCCATGCCGTGCTCGTTAACTGCGTCTATCACTTCCTGGTCGCGTATGCTTCCGCCAGGCTGGATTACTGCTGTGACGCCTGCTTTAGCCGCCTCGTCTATGCCGTCTCTGAAAGGAAAGAAAGCGTCTGAAGCCATAACACTGCCTTTGGATTTTCCATGAGACTTCATTACTGCAATCTTTACTGAATCCACTCTGGACATCTGGCCTGCACCGATTCCTGTAGTCACGTCTTCTTTAGCCAGTATTATTGAATTACTTTTCGTGTGACAGCAGACTTTGAAGGCGAAAAGCATTGACCTAACTTCTTCAGCAGATGGCTCCCGCCTGCTCACTGTCTTCAATTCTTTTTCAGTTAAAATAGGGGTGTGCCTTGTTTGAACCAAAAGACCTCCAACAACTTTCTTCAAGTCAAAGCCAGTGTCCTTCCTGCTTAAAGGCCTAGTTTCAATTATTCTAAGATTCTTTTTTTCAGACAATACTTTCAATGCTTCAGGCTCAAATCCTGGGGCAATAACTGCTTCAACAAAAAACTGTTTAATGAACACTGCAAGCTCTGCAGGCATTTTCCTGTTTAAAGCGATAATGCAACCGAATGCTGACATTGGATCGGCCTCATAAGCCTTTTTGTATGCAGTAGTGATGTCGCCCGAAGACGCGACGCCACATGGATTGGTATGCTTCACAACCGCTGCAGTAGGCTTTTCAAAGTCTTTGACCAGTTCCAGTGCGTCATTCAAGTCAAGTATGTTGTTGAAAGAAAGCTCTTTGCCTTGAAGCTGCTTTGAGTTTGAAATGCAAGGCTGGTCTATGTAAGGCTCGCTGTAGAATGCAGCCCGCTGATACGAGTTTTCTCCATAACGCAGGTCCTGGATTTTGCTGAAACCCATTGTCAGAAACTTTGGGAATTCCTCGAGCTGAGCAATCTTCCCACCCAAGTAATTGAAGATTATGCTGTCGTATTCGGCAGTGTGCTGGAAGGCTTCAACTGAAAGTCTTGCAAGAGTATTGCCTGAAAGCATGCAAGCATTCTTGTTCAACTCATCTATCAGTTCATCATATCTGCTTGGGCTTACCACAACTCCAACATGCTGGTAGTTCTTTGCCGCAGCACGGATTAAGGCTGGACCGCCAACGTCAATGTTTTCTATCGCATCATGAAGACTCACATTCTCTTTGGAGATGGTTTTTTGAAACGGATAAAGGTTTACTACAACCAAGTCTATCGGCAATATGTTCAGTTCTTCAAGACGCTTCATGTGCTCCGCCTTGTCCCTTAAAGCGAGAATCCCGCCGTGTATAACAGGATGCAATGTCTTAACTCGGTCGTCAAGCATTTCAGCATAGCCTGTCAAGTCTGAAACAAGTTTTACTGGAAGGTCATTTTCCATCAGAAGCTTTGCGGTTCCGCCTGTTGAGATTAGTGTTATGTCTAGTTTATGGAGCGCTCTCGCAAAATCGACCAACCCGGTCTTGTCAGAGACGCTTAACAACGCTGTTTTAACTTTCACAGAGAATAACACCCAACCAGTTTAACAATATATGCTTTACAGATTAAAAAGAGAAAGGATGAATGTAGTGCCTAATTTTATTTTGTGTAATGCGTTATGAGGGGTTGAGCGACTGCAAGGAGCGAATGCCCCTCACTACTCGTTGTTTGATGAACCTTTATTAAAGGTTCATGTAGTGCCTAACTTCGGTTTTCAGTTTCCAGAAAATCCAAGGTTGAAGATTGAGTACAGAAAACCGAAGACTGAAGACTGTTCATGCCTATGGCATGAATCCCCGTAAGGGGGAAAACCAAACATAATGCCTAACTCTTATTTCTTTCAGCAGCCATCAGCGTGTTTTCCAACAAACTTGCAATCGTCATCGGCCCCACACCTCCAGGCACGGGAGTGATTAAAGAAGCTTTCTTTGAAACACCTTCAAAATCAACATCACCGACTGTTTTATCCCCACTTTTAGAGATTCCAGCATCCACCACAACAACACCAGGCTTCACCATGTCCGATTTAACCAGTTTTGGAACTCCAACAGCAGTAATCAGCACGTCAGCCTTTAGAGTGTATTCCTTCAGATTTTTGGTGTACTTATGGCAGACTGAAACAGTAGCATTACGGTTCAGCAACATCAAAGCCAAAGGCTTGCCGACGACGGTTGAATGGTTAACTACAACAACATTCTTTCCTTCAAGCTTCACCTTATACTCCTCAAGCATCCTAATGATTCCTTTCGGGGTTGCAGCTGCAAAAGACTCGTCTCCGGCCATAAGCCTGCCCATATTTAAGGGATGAAAACCGTCAACATCCTTTCCAGGAGAGATGGATTCCATAACTTTTTCATTATTGATGTGCTTGGGCAACGGCAGCTGCAAAAGAATGCCGTGAATCCTGCCGTTAACATTCAACTTCCCTATCAGAGAGATTAAATCACCTTCAGACACATTCTTGGGCAACTCAAAATTCTCGAAATAAAATCCAGCCTCAACACAAGCCTTCTGCTTCATTGAAACATACATCTTTGAAGCAGGATTACTACCGACAATAACGGTCGCCAAACCAGGCTTGAAAGAAAGCCTGGAGGACTTTCTCTTAACACCCTCTTTAATTTCAGATGCAAGCTTGCTGCCTTCTATAAGCCTGGAAGCCATTTTAAGTCATACAACGGAAACCTGTCGCAAAGAGCCTTCACTTCAGACTTAACACTAGACTTAATCCTGCCGTCGTCTTTGCTTGCAAGCACTCTAGCAATCAAGTCTGCAATAACCTTCATTTCACCTTCCTTCATGTTTCTGAACGTGACGCAAGGCGTTCCAACCCTAATTCCAGAAGCGATAAAAGGCTTCTGCTTGTCAAAAGGGATAGTATTCTTATTCAATGTTATTCCAGCCTCGCCGAGCTCGGTTTCAGCATCCTTGCCAGTCACATTCTTGCTTGACAAATCCACCAGCATCAGATGATTGTCAGTGCCCCCTGAAACAATCCTGCAACCCTTTCCAGCAAGAGCTGATGCAAGAGTCTTAGCATTCTTCACAATCTGCTGTTGATAACTTTTCCATTCAGGAGTCAACGCCTCCTTGAAAGCAACAGCCTTGGCAGCGATAGCATGCATGAAAGGACCGCCCTGAACTCCAGGAAAAACCGCCTTATCCAACGCAGAAGCATGCTCCTCCTTACACATTATCATCGCGCCCCTAGGACCCCTCAAAGTCTTATGCGTCGTAGTCGTCACAAAATCGGCATACTCCACTGGAGAAGGATGAACGCCAGCAGCAATCAAACCAGCGATATGAGCAATGTCAGCCATCAAAAAAGCGCCAACATCATCAGCAACCTCCCTAAAAGCCTTAAAATCAATAAACCGGGGATAAGCGCTGTAACCGCAAACAATCATCTTCGGCTTGCACTCCCTAGCAACCTTCAAAATCTCGCCGAAATCCAACTGCTCAGACTCCCTGTTAACACTGTAATAACAAGGCTTAAACAACTTACCTGAAAAACTGGCAGGATGCCCGTGAGTCAAATGACCACCACAACTTAAATCCATGCCAAGAATAGTATCACCAGGCTTCAACACGCTAAAGTAAACAGCCATATTAGCCTGACTGCCAGAATGAGGCTGAACATTAACATGCTCAGCCTTAAACAATTTCTTAGCCCTCTCAACAGCCAAATCCTCAACCAAATCCACAAACTCACAACCACCATAATAACGCTTGTGCGCATAACCCTCAGCATACTTATTAGTCATAACACACGCCGAAGCCTCCAAAACAGCCCTAGAAGCCGGACTCTCCGAAGCAATCAACTGAAGCTGATTATTCTGCCTCTCAACCTCCTTTCTAATGATACCAGCAACCTCAGAATCAACCTCACCCAACCTAGAACCAAAAACCATCTTGGAATTAAGTATTAACCCCCACACACTTATATTTAATAAACCAAACACCCAAAACATAAAACCAAACCAAAAAAAGGGCCCGTAGCCTAGTCTGGATAAGGCGACAGCCTTCTAAGAACCCTTTTTCCTCGCTACGCTCGGAAAAAGCGCTCCCGGAAAATCCGTCCCCTACGGGGACGGACAGCCCCCTGTGGGGGGCATTCCCCCTTTGCAAAGCAAAGGAGGATTTTTCCCGAGGCTTTTTTTCTGAGCGCCCCTCGTAGAGGGACGTCCAGGTTTCACCTGGACGAAGCGAAGCAAAAAAGGCTCAAAGACAGCTGTAGATCGCGGGTTCAAATCCCACCGGGCCCGCACACTTTTCCTAACCACTAATTAAGCGCCCTCGTAGGGCGCTGTAGGAGGGGGTCAGGAAGAACTTGTGCACCCTTTCACATACATGTGAGGGTGCATTCCCGTAAGGGAAAACTGGGGGGAACCATGGGTTCCCCGCGGTTTAGAATCCCACCGGGCCCGCTTGTTTTTATTTGTTTTTATGTCTTATTCTGTCTGTTTTAGCATTTTTTAGGTCTATATTCCAATAATTAGTATGGACAGGAAGGTCGTCTGGAAACAACTTGATTCTTATGATTTATCCAAGATTAAGGTTGGCGTTCTAGCTTCTCACAGCGCTTTAGATGTTGCTGACGGCGCTGTTGAGGAAGGTTTTAGGAGCGTTTTATACTGCAAGAAGGGCAGGGAGAGGACTTACGTAAACTACTTCAAGTCCAAGCGCGTTGGAAGCAAAGTTGAAAGAGGTTGCGTGGACGAGGTTATAGTTTATGATGACTTCAAGCAGATGGCTTCCAATGCTGAACAGGAAAAGATGCTGAAAGATAATGTTTTGTTCATTCCGAACCGCTCTTTCACATCTTACATCGACGTGGATTACATTGAAAACGAGTTTAAGGTTCCGCTTGTAGGCTCTAGAAATTTGCTTGCAAGCGAAGAACGCGGGAAGGAGAAAGACTATTATTGGCTTCTGGAGAAAGCTGGCCTGCCTTACCCGAAGAAAGTTGAAAGTCCGGAAAAGATTGACAAACTGGTTATTGTTAAACTGCATCACGCAAAGAAAAAGCTTGAAAGAGGATTCTTCACAGCAAGCTCGTTCAAGGAATACCAGGAGAAAAGCAGCGCGCTATTGAAGCAGAGAGTGATAGATGATGAATCGCTGCAGAACGCAAGAATTGAGGAATACATAATAGGCCCGGTGTTCAACCTGGATTTCTTCTACAGCCCGGTTGAAGAAGAATTAAGCAAGATTGAACTTCTTGGAGTAGACTGGAGGTTTGAAACAAGCTTGGACGGGCATGTAAGACTTCCTGCAGTTCAGCAAGTCACGTTAAGTGAAAGCCAAAAGATTCCAGAGTACACGGTCTGCGGCCACAACTCGGCAACCTTGAGAGAGTCACTGCTTGAAAACGCGTTCAACCTGGCTGAAAAATACGTCAAAGCAACTCAAGAACACTATAAACCAGGCATCATCGGCGCATTCTGCCTGCAGACTTGCGTTGACAAAGACCTTAAATTCCACATCTATGACGTAGCTCCGAGAATCGGAGGGGGAACGAACGTGCACATGGGCGTCGGCCACGCCTATGGAAACGCATTATGGAGGAAGCCAATGAGCACCGGCAGGAGAACAGCGCTTGAAATAAAAAGAGCTATAGAAAAAGATAAGTTAAAGGAGATAGTAACATAAAGAAAAAAATGATTCAAAAAGAGGAGATAAATCAAACGCTAAGGAAGTACGACAAAAAGAAAGTTACAATCGCAACCATAGGAAGCCACAGCGCCCTGCAAATACTGAAAGGGGCGAAAGATGAAGGCTTCAAGACAATAGTCATCAGCAGGAAAGACCAGGCAATAGTATACGACCAATTCAACGTAGGGGATGAAAAGATTGTCATAGACGATTACAAAGACATTTTAGATGAAAAAATCCAGGAAAAACTGATTGATAAGAACGTCATACTTATTCCGCATGGTTCTTTTGTTGAATATGTCGGCGCTAAAAACATTGAAGACAAAATAAAGATTCCGATGTTTGGAAACCGCCTCGTGTTGAAGTGGGAGTCAAACCGCGACAAGCAAAGAGACTGGTTAATCAAAGCTGGAATAAAAATGCCTAAAAAATTCTCAAGCCCGGAAGAGATAGACAGGCTTGTGATGGTCAAATTCCCAGGAGCTAAAGGAGGCAAAGGATACTTCCTGGCAAAAAACAAGAAGGAATTCAACGCAAAAATGAAGAAGCATGAAAGAAAAGGGGAAGAATACTCAATACAAGAATACGTCATTGGGACATTGATGTACCCGCACTACTTCCATTCTCCGCTTGAAAGCAGGACAGAAATGCTAAGCATGGACATCAGATATGAATCAAACATTGATGGTTTGACTAGGATACCAAGTGCGATAGTTAGCGGCTACAAGGTGGATCCGAGTTATGTCGTCACTGGGAACATACCAATAGTTGCCAGGGAATCCCTGCTCCCCCAAGTGCTGGAAATGGGTATGAACGTCGTTGAGACTTCAAAAAAGCTGTTTCCGCTAGGCCTTGTCGGACCGTTCTGCATTGAATCAGTCTGCACCAAGGACTTGGAGATAACGGTTTTCGAGATTTCAGCGAGAATTGTGGCTGGCACGAATTTGTACATAAACGGCTCGCCGTACTCACAAATCTTGTACAAGGAGCCGATGAGTACTGGTAGGAGGATTGCAAGGGAGATAAAAAGCGCGTTGAAGAGAGGTAGGATAGAGGATATTGTATATTAAACGACATATATGGGTTGTTTTTAGTGGTGTTTTGATTGTAATTCGTTTATATAGAGTAGTTCAGATATATTATAGGAAATACTTTAAACCTAAAAAAGAGGTGAACAAAAAAAGATGACAGCAGCAACTGCTCCTGGGGGGGTGAACCCAGATAGGGTTGGAATACAAATGGATGTTTTAGATAACATAATAAGCGACTTGAACGATAACCTAGAACTGCAGAAAATCTTCGGAGTTCCGGTATCAAGAGGCCTTGTTGTAGTGGCAGACAGCAACGACCTCAGGATAGAGGAGGCAGGTAGGGTTCCCCTGACTGAAGAGCAAAGCAAACGTTTTTTGGAAATATTGGATGAAGTGATAAAGTCTAATGCAATATAAACTTTCCGATGCAGTCAAAAGCAGCGGCAAAGGCGTTTTAATAGACATTCACGTTATCTCACAATCAAAGAAAACCACTCTGGACTACAATAGTTGGGAGCCTAGGGTGAGGATAAAAGTCAAAAGCCCTCTGGTAAAAGGGAGGGCAAACGAGGAAATAACAGCATTTTTCAAGAAACTGTTCGGAAGCTGTGAGATAACCTCTGGATTTCTATCGCCTAGAAAAACCCTGTTTTTGAAGGACTGCGTTTCATTAGAGGTGATAAAAAAACTTGAGGAATGCCTGAAAAAGGCTTAAAAAGCATTTAAATACGAAATACGTAAAGATACGAAGATAAGTTTACTCTAATCATGTCAAAAAAACACTTTCATATCAATCACACGAATGCTGGGATAGACGATAGATAGGTCTGATTTTTGACTTGAGTTGGTAGTAGGCTTGTTCTTCAGATTAAATGAGGTGATTTAAGATGGCTAAAGCGCCAGCGGATACAGTAAAATACAACATATATGCGGAAATAACAATAGATGGGGTTGTAGAACAACCAGATGTCGTGGGGGCAATTTTCGGACAGTCTGAAGGGCTCTTGGGGGAAGACCTCGAGCTGAGAGACCTCCAGAAGACAGGCAGGATTGGAAGAATAGAAGTTGACATAAAGTCCAAAGTGGGCAAGTCTGTGGGAACGATTTTAGTGCCTTCAAGCTTGGACATGGCTGAAACGGCAATAATTGCGTCTGCCATAGAGATGGTTGATAGAGTTGGGCCGTGCAACGCTAGGATAAAAGTCCTTAAGGTGGAGGATGCAAGGTCTTCAAAGAGAAAACAAATGCTTGAAAGGGCTAAAGACATATTAAAGAGGGTTATGGATGAGCAGATTCCAGAAAGCGACGAGCTGATTGAAGACATAAGGAAGTCAGTCCAGTTGAGTGAAATCACTTCTTACAAAGGATTGCCCGCAGGCCCGGCAGTAGAAACTGCTGAGAGCATAATCTTGGTTGAAGGAAGAGCAGACGTCCTAAACTTGTTGAAATACGGAATAAAGAATGCTGTTGCAGTCGGCGGCACAAACATACCTAAGATGATAGTTGACTTGAGCAAGAGTAAGACAACCATAGCTTTCTTGGATGGAGACAGAGGAGGGGATATAATACTGAACGAACTGGAGCAGGTCACTGACATAGACTATGTCACAAGAGCCCCAAAAGGCAAGGAAGTTGAAGACCTTGGCAAGAAAGAGGTCATAATGGCCTTGAGGAAGAAAATCCCTGTCAAAGACGTTAAGATAAAGGGGGGTGAGGAGGAAAATCCAACTCCAAGGATATCCTCAAGCGTTGATGAGGGAAGACTTTTGGATGAGTTGAAGTCCATCAAGGGAAAGCTGACTGCAAAGCTGTTTGACCAGAAATTCGGCTTCATAACAGAAATCGAAATAAAGGACTTAATAACAGCATTGAGGGATGTGCAGCCGACTTACGTGGTGTTTGATGGAATAATCACACAAAGGCTGATAGACAGCGCTGCCAGAAGCGGAGTATCCTACCTCGTTGGCATAAACAAGGCCACTGACATAACAAGCAATAGGAGGATTAACCTGCTTACGGAACAAGACAGATCTATAACACCAGTATAAAGGAATTATGAGGGGTCACGCAAGGCCCCCTCTTTTTTATTTATTCAACTCCACTAAAGCAAGACACTATTATGGACTATTCTCCAGTCTCAGGGTAGGTATAGTTCTTCCCTGCATAGTTTCTCAGAACAATCTCCTTCTCATTCTTCTCAACCACATAATCAGGCTGCACTGGAATCTTACCGCCTCCACCTGGAGCGTCTACCACATAATGAGGCACTGCAAGCCCTGAAGTATGCCCCCTTAAAGCAGAAATCACTTCCAAACCCTTACTTATTTTAGTCCTAAAGTGATTCACACCCCTCGCCAAATCACACTGGTAAATGTAGTAAGGCTTGACTCTCATTTTAAGGAGTTTGTGCATCAACTCCTTCATAACCTTTGGGCTGTCGTTCACTCCCTTGAGCAGGACAGTCTGACAGCCAAGGGGTATCCCGGCGTCAGCCAGCATTTCGCATGCTTCCATGCTTTCAGGAGTTATTTCGTCTGGATGATTAAAGTGAATGTTGATGTACAGAGGATGGTACTTCTTCAGCATGTTGCACAATTCAGGAGTTACCCTCTGCGGCAGAGCGCAAGGTATTCTGGTTCCGATACGTATCACCTCAATGTGAGAGATCTTCCTCAACTGCCTCAATATGAACTCCAGCATACCATCCTTAAGTAGTAATGGATCGCCGCCAGAGAGGATCACATCCCTAATCTTCGGATGGGCGCGGATGTAGTTTATACCCTGCATTATCTGCTCTTTAGTTATTCTCTTTGCTGGGTCGCCAACCTTCCTCTTTCTAGTGCAAAACCTGCAATACATCGCACATTGGTTTGAAATCAAAAGCAATACGCGATCTGGATACCTATGCGTGAGCCCTGGAACCGGACTATCCTTATCTTCGTGTAATGGGTCTTCCATGCCAATGGGATCGGTCAGCTCCCTAAGGTCTGGAACGCACTGACGCCATATCGGGTCGTCCTTCTCTTTTATTAGACCTAGGTAGTATGGATTTATCCTTAGAGGATACTTTTTGACAACCTCTTCCAACTCAGACAAATTTGTGTTCAGTTTTAGAGAAAGCTCCTCAATCGTGTTTATGCTCTTGCTTAGAAGCTCCTGCCACTCCTCTTTGATGACAACCTCCCCCTTGCTGTCAATGTGTATCTTCCTCGGCTTTGACTTAAAATCAACAGATTTAGGCTCAAAGTCAGACGCTTCATCTATCTTTCCGAGTATTTGTATGTAAGGTTCCTTAAGATCTTCCTTCATGTTTTATAGTTATTAAATAATATTGTAGTCTATGTTTATTAATCTATCTTTTTTCTCCAGACTTCATTCTCTCAACAGCAGAATTAATTATTTTCCCAATCAACTGTGTGTAAGAGATTCCTGCCTTAGAAGCCATGTTGGCCAGGCCTGCACTCTGGCTTATATCTGGATTGGGGTTGACTTCAAGCACAAAAGGCCTTCCAAAACAGTCAACCCTGAAATCAACCCTACCATAGTCCCTACAACCCATCAATTTGTAGGACTTCAAAGCAAGTTCAACAAGTCTTTTATCCAACTTCTTAGATACCTTAGCCGGACAGTTTGGTTTTGTGCCATCATAAGACTCATGCTCTACAACCCATTTAGCCTCATAGCTACATATTTTGTTCATATCTGCAGGCAGATTAAACATTATTTCTGAAAGCGGTAAAACCAACGGCTTCTCATTGCCAAGTATACCAACATTCAACTCCCTCCCATCAATATACTCCTCAACTAGTATAGGTTGCTTGTGTTTGGATAATAATTCAAAGATCTTTGACTTCAGTTTGTTTTTTTTGCGTATTACTGAGTCATTGTGAATTCCAATACTTGCATCTTCCCTTGAAGGCTTCACTATCAATGGAAACTTCAAGTTTTTGTCTAACTTCTCACTACCTGTTTCAAATATCTGAGATTGAGGAGTAGGGATTTTGTGATATGAGAGTATCTGCTTGGTCTTATACTTGTCTAAACACAATGCAAGACTGAAATAATCCGAGCCAGTGTGAGGTATTCCAAGTATATCCAACAAGGCAGGGACATGGGGTTCCAAATACGATTTTCCAAAAAACCCGTCATCACACAAGTTGAACGCAATATCAAAGTGGTTATTAAGCAATTTTTTTAAATCCTCTGGATTTATCACCTCAACCACATGACCCAACTCTTTAAGAGAGTTTGACACAGCCCTTACCATCTCAAGACCTGAACGACCTATCAAATCATCTACCTTAAATTCGTCTGTGGTTGCTTTTCTGAACAACAAAGCTACTTTCATTTTAGCTTACATCTCACCATAGCCTCATCCAGCACGCTAAGTATCATTTCATTGTAACCTAAACCTGCCGTTCTAGCCGCTTTTGGGAAGCGGGAGTTGCATTTTGGGTCTGGAATAACCCCTGGAAGAGCATTAACCTCAAGCACGTTTGGAACACCTTTTAAGTCCAACCTTAGGTCAAGCCTAGCCCAATCACGACAGTCTAAGGCATTATAGGCTTTCAAAGAGATCTCTCTTATCGTTTTTTCCATTTTTTTAGTTATTCTCGCAGGGCACACCAAACAATCCAATGGTTTCTTCGGGTCATCCCAAACCCACTTAGCCTCATATGAGTCTATTTTATTCACTCCAGGCGGTAGGTCATCGAACAACACTTCTACTATTGGAAGAACCCAGGGATTTTTGTTTCCGATTATCGCCACAGTAAACTCCCTACCAGATAGAAACTGTTCAACCAAAACCGGTTGCGAGTAAAGACTAAGCGTTTCATTAATCCTTTCATAAAGCTCCTTTTTGTTTTTAACAACAGAATTATCCCTAATTCCCTTACTTGAGCCCTCCCTTATTGGCTTAACTATCAAAGGAAACTTCAAAATATTGATTAATTTTTCTTTTCCTGTTTTGAACACCTGAAACTTAGGGGTAGGTATTTTATTGTACAATAGAATTTCTTTTGTCTTGGCTTTGTCCAAAGTCAAGGCAAGAGTCAACGGGCCTGAACCACTGTAAGGCACACCAAACATCTCACAGATAATCGGCACCTGCGACTCCCTGCTCTCACCCCTAATACCCTCAGCTATGTTGAAAATTATGTCGACGCTGTTTGATTTTATTTTTTCAAAAATATCCTCCTTAGCTTCCATCATCACCACTCTATGCCCACCAGATGCAATCGCGTCTCTTATTGCATTGATTGTTGCTGGCTCGTCAAATTCAGCATAAAAATCTTCTGGCATATCAGAAGGTGTTTTTTTCTTAGAATTGTATGTAAAACCGACAATCATTATCAATCACTCGAAAGTTATATTAGAAAGTATATTAGATTATAGAAAAAAAAGTTATTGTTTTTGATGATGCTTCACTTTTATTTTTTCCAGCTTCCTTTCAGGAGGTATTTCAGCGCCGAAATACTCAAGAACAATTTGTCTAACATGATTTTTGCTTCTGACTGATTTAACCAGATAGTAGTAAGTTCTACCCTTAATCTGCTTCTTTCTGATGAACATCTTAATGATATATATTTCTATTTATTAATATAAAAGGTTAGGCACTACGTTCAGTTCTCAGTTTCCTAAGGTTTTCGGTTTTGATTCCTAAGTTTCTAGCTTCTGGTTTCTGAGAACTGAAGACTGAGAACCGAAGACTGAATAAAGTTAGGCACTACAAACCAATTTTAATCATATAAACTAAAAAGAGATAGTATGCGTCCAATAAAAACAACAAAAGACATAAAAATCCCTGAAGACCCATTGGAGAGGATTGTTGGACAAGAAACAATAATAGAGAAAGTAAAAACCGCGATAAAACAGAGAAGACACCTCCTTCTAGTAGGCCCCCCAGGAATTGGAAAATCGATGATAGCCCAGGCAATCGCATACCACCTACCTAAACCAGAGTATGAGATAAGCCTGATAAACAACCCTGAAACCCCGCAACACCCCCTAGTAGTCGTAAAAAACAAGGAACAAGTGCTCAAAGAGAAAAAGCAAAGAGAAATAAATGAAGTGATAAACCCTGAGGAAGCCCCAGTAGTAGTTGCTGAAAAACTTGGCTTCAGGTGCGCTAGGTGTGGAAAAATAGGTGCGCCAGAGGAGCCGTGCAACCACTGTGGCTCAGAGAAAAACAACAAAACCAGAACAACCCCCTTTGAGGACATGATGACTGAAGTCCTGGAGATAGGAAAGGAGGGTGTGGAAGACCAAGTGCGGATAAAAATAAGATCTGAGAAAAAAGAGGGGATAATGGTATACCAAAGGTTCGGCAATAAAATACGCGTAACAGATGAGAAAGAGCTGGAAAAACAAGCAAAAAAGAAGAAACAAGAAAATGTGATAGTGTCATTAAATCGTAAGGTTTTTGTTCATGCTACTGGTGCTAGTGAGACTGAGCTTTTGGGTGATGTGAGGCATGATCCTTATGGAAGCCATCCTGAGATTGGTACGCCTGCTTATTTGAGGGTTGTGCCAGGGGCGATTCATGAGGCTCATGAAGGAGTTTTGTTCATAGACGAACTGCCCCATTTGGGCAACCTACAGAATTTTATTCTAACCGCAATGCAGGAGAAAAAATTCCACATAGTAGGAAGAAACCCCCAAAGCGCCGGAGCAGCAGTAAAAGTCGAAGACGTACCCTGCGACTTTTTGTTCGTAGGAGCATGCAACATAAAAGACGTTCAAGACATCCTCTCACCATTGAGGTCGAGAATTCTTGGAAACGGCTATGAGATTTTGATGAACACCCACATGCCGGACACGCAGGAAAACCGCTTCCTATTAACCCGTTTTGTCGCGCAGGAAATCATCAAAGACGGCAAGATACCTCACACAACAATGAGTGCTGTAGAAGACTTGATTGAAGAAGCCAGGAGGCGCGCAAAGGTCATAGACGACGCAAGAAATGCTCTAACCCTAAGACTCCGCGATTTAGGCGGCGTGTTGAGGATGGCAGGCGACTTTGCTGCTTCAGAAAAATCCAAGCTTATCGAGTCAAAGCACATTAAAGAGGCGATTGAGGAGTCTAAGCCCATTGAACTGCAGCTTGAGGAGCGTTATGGCAGCGTCTGGAAGGGCATTGAGAAGGACCAGGTTGTTAATCCTGAATACGGCAAGTTGGGCAAAAGCTACATATAAACAGATAAACACAATCTCTAACTTGGGAAGTCGGGTGGTTTAAGGTGATAACATACGCTGACATACAGAGGATTTTCAGAAACGAGGGCAATACTCCCACATTGGAGGAGATTCCGGGAGACTTCTATGGGCAGGTGTCTGTTCTGCTTTCACAGGTTGAGCCAGAGCACAGGAAGCACATAAGCAAGCTTGCGGGCGAAATCTACGCCAAAAGGAGGAACAAAATAATGCTGCACGCTTTGAGGATATGCGACGGAGACAGAATGCCGGCTAATGCAATACCTGTTGAAAAAGAGTTCTATCTGCAGGCGGTTGACCTGCTGAAAAATCATTCAAACAAAATATTGTCCGAAAAGCTGGAGGAAAAGCTTGAGGAACTGGCTAAGGTAGAGGAAAAGAAGGTTAAGGTCAGAATACTGAAGCCGATGCCTGCCATCGTCGGCTCGGACTTGAACAACTACGGCCCCTTCAAGGAGGACGACGTTTTCGAACTGCCTGAAACCAACGCCGTGCTTTTGATAAAACAGAGGCTTGCAGAGGAGTTCGTGGAAACCGCCCCCAAAGCCCAGGAGGAATAGAAAACGGTTTTTATTCCCCCTCTTCTTATTAATAAGACCATGAAGTTTCCTGAGTCCATAAACACCTACTGCCCGAAGTGCAGGAAGCACACCAAGCATGCTGTTTCAGTGGGCAGGAAGGGCAAGGAAAAGACCATGAACCGCGGCCGCAGGAAGTATGAGAAAGTCAAAAGAGGCTACGGCGGCAGCCCCAGGACTCCAAAAAAGCAGGTGTACAAAGTCGGCAAAAGAACCGTCTTAATCTTGAAGTGCGGCGAGTGCAAGAAAAAACACCAGAAGTTGTTCAGCGCGCGGACGAAGAAGACGGTTGAAGTAACATCACAGTAAAAAAGATAGGATAAAAAATAGATAGGGTAGTAATTATGGCTAAGAAGCAACCAAAAACGGAAAGCAAGTTTATTCGAGTCAAATGCAACGACTGCGGGAACGAGCAGATTATTTTCGACCGGCCTGCCTGTAGGGTAAAGTGTCTGGCCTGCGACAAAATCTTGGCGGAGCCCACAGGCGGCAAGGCAGACATCAAGACCGAGATACTTGGCGTGGTTGACAGGGACGTGTGAGCCTGTTTTTTACCTGCTAATGTTCAATTCTATTCATGAATGTTCCCCGGTATCTAGATGTAAGTTCTCTGCCGCCTGGTTTCACATTGCTTGTCACTGGCGAAGAGGCTGACATAATAAAGTGCGCTGAGCCAATAGAATTGCCTAAGTCTGCGCAGCCTTTTGACTTCCACTTCTTAGAGTTTCCTCCAGAAGGCAGGCCTTCTGTGGTGAAGCAGTTTCACACTAATTTTAATGAAGCCAGGGTAACCACCTCAGTTGGAGGTTCTGTGTCTAAGATAACGTATGCCAGAGATTTGTTTGGGTTTGTTTCTCCTGAGGGCATACAAAGGCTTGCCGGCATATATCGGCTTGCGAACATGCTGTCTGATCGTGTTGTGCCAGTATTCGGCTGTTCGACAGCGCCGCCCGGCAGTAGGCCATTGTTCTACGCGCGGGAGACTTTACCCGAGGGTGAGGATGGCATTCCTCAGCCACCTCGTTTGTACAAGGGTTATGTGGAGGTCCCTGAAGAGGACAGGCGTTTGATGCAGCATACTTATGGAAAAATGCTTGCAATCAGGAAGGAAATTTCAGGGTTGTTGAACGGTATTGAGGGGCGTGTTCCACGTCAAGGCGACCCTGCGTTGCTGACTCTTAGG
>VGJA01000007.1 GCA_016867655.1 Candidatus Altarchaeales archaeon
CACCACAACGTCTGACACAGAAGTGATAGCACATTTGATAGTTAGAGAGCACATTAAGACAAACAATCTGGTAGCAGGCATCAGAAATGCTATGGGCTACCTCAAGGGCTCTTATTCCTTGACAATGCTGTTCGAAGACAAAATCATTGCTGTGAGAGACCCCTACGGAGTCAGGCCCCTTGTTTACGGCAGGTCTGGAGACACTCACGTTTTTGCCTCGGAAACCTGCGCTTTGGATGTTTTGAATGTTGATTTTGTTAGGGATGTGAAGCCTTCCGAGATTCTTGTAATAGGCGATAAGGTTGAGTCGCATATGGGCGTTTCGGAAAAGGTTGCGCACTGCATGTTCGAATACGTTTACTTTGCCAGGCCTGATTCGGTCTTAGACGGCAGGTCAGTGTACGAGGTTCGGAAAAACCTTGGAGCTGTTTTGTCCAGGGAAGGCAAAGTAAAGGCTGACTTGGTTGTCCCGGTTCCAGACTCTGGCATAACCCAGGCGATAGGCTACTCGAGAGAGTCGAAGATTCCCTTTGGAGAAGGCCTGATGAAAAACCGCTACATAGGAAGAACTTTCATACTGCCGGACCAGGAGAAGAGGGACGTCAGCGTCAAGGTGAAGCTGAATCCGATAAGGAGCGAGCTGAAGGGAAGGGGCATAGTGTTGGTTGACGACTCCATTGTAAGAGGCACGACAATAAAAAAATTGATAAGGCTTCTGAAAGATGCTGGCGCAAAAAAAGTTCACGTTAGAGTCTCTTGCCCGCCGCTTCGTTCGCCCTGCTTCTATGGCATTGACATGCAGTCCCGGAAGGAGTTCATAGCGGCGAAAAAAACTGTCGATGAGATAAAGAGGGAAATTGGGGCTGATTCTCTGGTGTACACCAGCATAAAGGGTTTGATAGAGGCCATAGGCCTGCCGGCAACAAGCTTGTGCATGGCCTGTCTGAATGATGAGTACCCAATAAAAGACGTTCAAACAAAATTATAGCGGTTGAAATGTATCTGATTGTTGGAGTAGACCCTGGCACGACGACTGGAATCGCTGCATTGACGCTTGAAGGAAAGGTTTTCAATATCTGCAGCTCAAGGAATATGGGTGTGGACCGGGCGGTAAAACACATAACCACTCTTGGGCGGCCTTCGCTTGTGGCGTCTGACGTCAATCCGGTTCCCGAGTCGGTTTTGAAGATTGCTTCCAGCCTTGGCTGCAGGCTTTTCACGCCATATGAGTCGCTCTCTGTTGCAGTAAAGAACACTCTCACCTCAGGGTATGAGGTGGAAGACTTGCATGCCAGAGACGCTTTGGCTGCTGCGCTGAATACCTTCAACAAGTACAGAAACAAGCTGGAGAAAATAAGCTCTTTGGGCTATGGAGATGAAGTAAAACACAAAGTATTGCAGGGAACTTCGCTTGAAAGGGTTTTGCAGGAAAAGGCCAGGAATCTGCCTCAGCTTGGGAAGAAAAAAACCATTGCGGGCAGAGAAAAGCCGGCTAAAACCGTGCCTGCGCGCCTTAAGTTTTTGGAAAATCAGAACAAGCTTCTTTTAGAGCAAATAAGCCAGAAGGATTTGGAGTTAATTCGATTGAAGAAGGAGCTTTCTTCAGCAAAAACAAGCTTCAGAGAGAGTTTATTTAGAAAGCCGGAGTTCAAACAGCAGGAGAAGGTCATAGAGAGCCTGGAATACCAGATAAAAGTTCTACAAGAAAAGCTGGAGAAAACAGATGAAATCAGGGAATTGTGGTGCAAGCTGGCTCAAGGCGAAATAGCCCCAGTTGGAATACACCATGAAGTGTTGGCGGGACTCACTTACATCAAATACCGGCTGACACCCGAAGAGGCAGGAGAAATAAAAAATGTAACGCTTGCGTTCACCGAAGACTCCAAAAACAGGGAAATGCTGCTGAAGCAGGGCGTAAACGTTGCCGACGCCAAAAAAATACATGAAAGCCAAGGCGTCGCCTACATAAGCAAAGAAGACTTAAACCAACTGATGCACTCAAACCTAAAGTCTCTGGAAAGCATAATAGGCGAATACAGGCTGGAACGCTCCAGAAAGCGCTAATAAACGCCCTTAACCAAATCCAATAGTGCGGCCTTCTGGTCTTTGGCCTTTATTATGCCTGAAGCCAATAAGACGCCTTCAGTGCCAAGCTCAACAGCCTTCTTGAAGTCTTCGCCGGTTGAAATCCCTGCGCCGCACAAGACTCTGACGTTCTTGTTAACCTTCTTCACCGCATCAACGCTTCCAGTCACAATCTCAGGCTGCGCCTTAGAAACACTAATCCCAGAGCCGATCAACTCTGGCGGCTCAACAGCAACAAAATCCGGGTTCAAAGCAGAAGCAGCCATGCTAACAGCAACATTGTTCGTGCAAACAATGGAAGTCATCTTCAACTCCCTAAGCTTTCCAATAAGGGCATCAATGTCTGCAAGCTTCAACCGGCATTCACTATGATTCAAAAGACTGCCACAAGCGCCAGCTTCCTTGACCGCTTCAGGCAGAACATGCCCGGTGCAGCTGCCAGGCTTCACGTTGTCGACAGATTGAGCGTAAACAGGAATATTAACCTCCTTGACAATCCTGTGCAAGTCAGCCAACTGCGGAACCACAACAATATTCGCGCCAGTATCTTTTGCAACCTCATCGCAAATCCCTGCAAGCTTCACAGCATTCACTCCAGTAGACTCCAAATAAGTCTTAAAATTCAAAACCACTGTAGGCTTCATCCTTAAATCACCCAATACACATAGGAAACCCTAAAGAAAAATCAATTCAGAGCCTATCCCAGTAGGCTAGAATACACTACCAAAGAACCAGCCCCAACACATATCCTGGAGAAAGCAACTCGTCTACCAGTATAGGCTCTTAACGCCGATAGTCATCCTCAACTCTAACCACATCATCCAAATGCGGAGTAGAAATCTCAATAATCCTTAAATCACTCAAAGCCTTAACACGATGAACCTCCCTAGGGTTAATAGTAATCGTGACATTATCCCCCTCCTTCAGTTCAAAAACATCCCCCCCAACCGTAAACTCACCGTGGCCGCTCAAAACATACATAGACTCCTTCTTCACCTCATGATACTGCAGGCTAAGTCTTTTCCCCTTCTTGACCTCCAAAATCTTGCCGGCATATTCTTTCTCAACCACAAGCCACAACTCACGACCCCAAGGCTTAACAACAACCTTCACTACATTACGCTTCATAACTCAGCAATATATATAAGCCAGCAAAACTTAAAATATACACCTTTCACAAGAGAAAAGCGTCCATAGTCTAGTGGTAGGACCTAAGCCTTCCACAGCCTTTTTCTTTCTTTTCGCAAAAGAAAGGCCCCCTAAAGGGGATGTCCCAAAGGGACAAAAACGCTGGCGAAAAAGAAAGAAAACACGCCAGCCACGCATGGAGAGAGCTTATGACTCGGGTTCGAATCCCGATGGACGCAAACCTTTTTTCTTTCTTTAAAAAGAAAGAAAAAAGCTTTACCAAAAAAGAAAGTGCCGTGTAACGGCATGCCAGCATTTCAATGCTGGCAAATCCCGTCCCTTCGGGACGGGACGTGCCCCCAAAGGGGGCACTGTAGGAGGGGGTCAGGAACAACTTAGAACTGGGTCCAGGTTACCTGGACGCGGTTCAGAAGCCCTGTAGGGTAGTGGCCAATCCTTCCCGACTTTGGCGGCATCCCCGGTGGGATTCCGGGGAAAACCGACGACATCGGGAGACGGAGGTTCGAATCCTCCCAGGGCTATGGCCTTTAATAAAGTGCACCTACAAGGTGCACAATCAAAGGTAATCCTTTTTGTTTTTTTTGCTTTAGCATACTATATTCTATGTTGTTTATATATATGTAGCTACAATGTATACACATATACTATGGAAACATTGATTAAGGAATGCAAGCCGCGCGGTAATTCCGCAAGCGTTTACGTGCCAAAGGATTGGGAAAACCAGTTGGTTAAGGTTAGCTTGCTTTCCCCGAGAGAATTGATACTTGAAGTCTTGAAACCGCACCTACAACACATTAAAGGCGTGTATGTATACGGAAGTTATGTCCGGGGGGAGGCTAAAGGAGGTTCTGATATAGATGCATTAGTTGTTGTCTCCAAAAAGATGGGTATCATCTCCAAGAAGCCGTTGGAGTTGATTGTGGCAACAGAAGAAGAGCTAAGAGCGACATTGAACAAATATCCCATTCCCCTTAAGTCTATCCTCAATGAAGCGCAGGTATTGATAAACGACGAGTTGCTTGAAAGATTACAGGCGGTTGAGATTGACAAACAAAGATATATTGACCTACTGAACGAGACAATAGAAAGAGCTGAAAAATACGCTCCAGTGATTGAGCGTGAACAGAATATAAGGGCTATTGTATACTCTCTAATGCTGAGGTTGAGGGCGGTATACCACCTGGAATTAATGAAGGAAGGCGGGAAGTATACACACAGGGATTTTAGGGAGTATGTTTTGAAGTGTGGTTTAGACGAAGATGCCTATGAAGAGTTGTGCTGGGTTTATCGCATGGTCAGGGATAAAAAAGCATTTTCAGAGGCGAAAATAACCTTAGGTGACATTAAAAAATTGAATGCGATTGTTCGTGTTGAAGCTGGACGCGTGAAGGAGGTGTTAGATGTCCAAAAGAAAAAAGCGTCTTGAAAAAAAGATAGCAAGCTTGGAAGAGCGTGTTGCCGAGCATGAGCGCAAGAGGGCTGAGTATACAGGAGAGGAGGTTTACATCAGGCCTTACTGGGAGGGCGAGATTCAAGACCTTATTCGTGAGAAAGAGAAGGCAATTAGATTGATGGGGCGCAAAAAGAAAAGCAAATAAGTCTTTTATATTTGTTTCTCCAAATTCTTTTACATGTTTGCAGTGGTGTTGTTTGTTGCTTTTTTGCTGTCGATTTACTTGATTTTGAGGGGTTCGGATTGGATTACGGATTCTTCGGTTCATGTGGCGAAGCATTTGGGGACCAGCAATTTGGCTGTGGGCTTGCTTGTCATCTCTTTTTTGCTGAGCCTGCCGGAGTTGGTTATTGCAGTCAGCTCTATTTTGAAGGGGCATGCTGCGCTGGGTTTTGGCGCTAGTATCGGTTCTGTGATTGTGAACATCGGCTTGATTGTCGGCATTTCTGCTTTGATTAGGCCTATGAGGGTTCCCAGGATTATGGTCACTAGGGACATGATTTTCATGGTGGTTGTGTCCATAATCGTCGTTGCGATGGGTTTTGAGGATAGAATGCTGTCCAGAACTGACGGTTTTGTGTTCTTGCTTTTGTTCCTACCCTATGTGATAAATGTTTATGAGCAGGAGAGGAATTTAACCCACAGCGAGAGGATAATGAAGACTGAGAAGATGACTGAGGCCCTTGAGATGTATGGGGAGTATGAGGTGGACCACAAGCCGAAGTATGGTTTGAAATACTTTCTTTTGGGTGCTTTTGTGCTGATACTTGGTTCTGAGATTTTTGTGAGGGTTTTGCTTGAACTGGCTTCTTTCATGAGGCTTCCGGAGCTTCTTGTTGGGGTGACTTTAGGCGCCATTGGGCCGAGCATTCCCAATCTTGCGGCGTCTTTGGGTGCTGCGCGGAAGGGCGTTGAGGAGCTTGTGGTTTCTGAGACAATAGGCTCGAACATCTTCACCTTGCTGATTACAATCGGCGTTATAGCTGTTATAAGCCCGATTATGGTCGACGAAATGGTTGTGATGGTTACTGCTCCAGCCCTGCTGCTTGTAACCTTCATACTGCTTGTCGCCATGCTGAAGGGGCATGTGAGGAGGCGGGACGGCCTGCTTTTGCTGTTGGTTTACGTTGGCGCTGTGATGGCTGAGTTCATATTTAGGATAAATCATTGATGGATCTGTGGTGTGGGGTTCTTATTACAAACCCGCAGAATATCCCCTTCGGGGAATGAATGCGATGCTGCTTCAATATGCCTTCTAATTGGTAATCGTCTGCGGGTTTGTATATCATACCCTGCCTTTTAAGGCAGGGTATTTGATTTTGGCCTTTGTAGCACGTTATCAAAATGTCGATTTTTTCATGAAAACATATGTCTTTTTATACTTGAACTGCGATACTTTAAGTCCTAAAAATGAGCAGAGTGTGTGTTTTAGACGGTCGGAGAATCTGCAACAACTCTTGTATCGCCTATGAGCCTGGCGGCGGATGCAGGGCTTCTGGTCTTGGTTCTAGGAGAAGAATAGATTCTGACGACTTTGGTTTGAGGGAAGTTTAGTCTTGCTTTTTTCTGCAAGGTTTTGAGTGTTAGTGTAGGTTAAAATAAAGTTTTTATACTTAGAATACTATTTTTAGATTACCTCTTTTCATATTTACCTAAAATGGAATTGAATACCAAAATATTTTTGTCTTTCGTCCTGAGTTTTGGTGCTCTGGGCGCTGCTTACATGGTTTTCTACAAGTACCGGGGTTATAAAAAGCATCAGCTTGAGTTTTTGGATTTGGTTTACGACAGTACTGCTCGGCAGCTTGAGCTTTTTGTCGTTAACCAGGGGGAGAAGTCGGTTTACGTGAATCCTTCATTGAGGTTGATACATTTCTTGAACCCTGAGGAGTGGAGGGAGAAGAATTCCAACGGAAACGGCAATGGCAACAGCAGTCCGGGGTATATGGCTGCCGGCAAGTGTTACCAGGTTGACAGTGTTATCAAGGGATACAGCTTGATTGGGGACTGCCCTGAGTCTGTGAGGGTTGAAGGTAAGAGCGTTAGGAAGATTGTCTATCCTTTGCCTGATGACATTAGTTTGAGGGTTTACGACAATATTCAGGTTGACTCGATGTATGGCGTTAACAGCGACTCCGAAAGCAGGCTGGTTAACACAATGCGTGTTATGCTGAAGGATGATGTTGACTGTGGGGTTTTTGACGGTGTTGTTCCAGAGGGCGTTGATGGCATTAAACCTGCTTACAACCCTAATTTCTGCACGGTTCCGACTGTGGACAAAGAGGGTGTCATAGCTGAAAGCGATTTTCCACTGCAAGCTATGTGCGTCTGCTGCGGCAAGGACCGGTGGCTGGGGTGGATTGTTGATGGTAATCATGTTTGCTCTGAGTGCAAGGACTTTCTTGATGGGGGTGTAGAACAGCTGGTTGACGAGGGTTTTCCATTGCTGGCCGAGCAGGAGGCCGAGATTTTTGTGGGTGATATACTGTCGCAGAGGGAGGAGGTTTGCGATTCTGGTGCTGATGTTGGCTTGAAGCCGAGGCATAAGGAAATTCTTGGTTTGCTGGAGCATGAGAATAACCTTACGGTGAAGAAGATTTCCAAGCTGTTGTCCCTGCAGGAGTCTACTGTGGTGTCTGATTTGAATTTTTTGATGAAGAGTGAGCTTGTTGGCAGAGTGAAGGTTGGAAACAAGTTTATGTACCATCTGGCTTGATTTTTCGGTTTTCGGTCTTCGGTTTTCCCCCTTACGGGGATTCATGCCATAGGCATGAACGGTCTTCGGTTCTCGATCTTCCCCCTTATGGGGATTCCCTTCGGGAACAGTCTCCGGGTTTCCCTTTATCAGGAATCCCTTTGGGGGACAGAAAACGGAAAACAGTCCCCTCGGGGGATCCCCGATAGGGGAAAACCCGTGAAAACCATGGAGACCATGAAAACTTGAAAACCAGTGAAAACCGAAACTACGCCTGTTGTACGCCTGCTAGTTTTACTCCTACGACTTGTGAGATTCCGTTTGTCATTGAGACTCCTATCACCGAGTTGACTTGTTTTAATACTGCGTCGTTGTGTGTTACTAGTATGAATTGGGTTGTGGATTCTCTTAGCATTTCTGTGAGTTTGATGGAGTTTATTTTGTCCAGTGCGGCGTCCAGTTCGTCTATGAGGTAGAAGTCTGACGGCTTGTATTGTTGCACTGCCAGTAGGAATGCCGCTGACGTGAGGACTTTTTCGCCTCCCGACATTGCGTCCAGGCTCATCACTTTTTTTCCTCCTGGAGAGGCTCTGATGAGCAGTCCGCTTTCCGATATGTTGGTCGGGTTGTCGAGCATCAGGGTTCCCTGGCCGTCTGAGAGTTTGGCGAAAATTCTTTCAAAGTTTTCTTTAACAACCTCAAAGGTTTTCATGAAGGTTTCGTATTTTTTCTGCTCTACTTTGTCCATAAAGTCGAATATCGACTGCCTTTCAGTCTTCAGTGTGCTTAATTTCTCGAAGATTTCTTCATACTCCTTTTTGACCTGCTCGAAGGTTTCTATGGCGCGCATGTTTATGGAGCCGAACTGCCCCAGGCGTTCTTCCAGTTTTTCAAGCTCTTCCTTTAGTTCCTTCATGGATTTGTCCAATACTTCAACTCCGGCGTATTTTTCGAACTCTTTGTTGAGGCCTTCAAGCTGCGTGTCGCTCTTTGTTTTTTCTATCACTACCTGGTTTATCTCCTCGTTAACGCGTTCGAAGCTTCTTTCCAGGGCGCCGATTTCCTCGCTGCTGGCTGTTATCTCGGTTTCAATTTGGCCTCTTCTCTGAATCAAGTCTTCTATCTCTTTTATGACCTTTGCGCTTTCTTTCTCAACTAATGCTTTGTCTTCCCTCAGTTTTTTGAGCGCTTCCTCAACTTTTGTCTTGTCTGCGTTTGTCGTCTTTTCGTCTGCTTCCAGCTTTTCTATCTCCTGGCTTGCTTCAGACATCTGAGCTTCCAGCAGGCTTTTCCTCTCCAACAAGGTGTTTTCCTCTATGCTGGTGTCTCTTGCCTTGTCCTTCAGCTTGTCCAAAACGCTTGTGTCTCTCCCACCTCTGGCCTTGACCAGCTTGCTGTGTTGCCTTTCCTTTTCTTCAAGCTCTTTGCCGAGCGTTTTTATTGACTCACTTCTTTTGTCGCAGTTTTCCTGCATTTCAGCCAGTTTTTTCTTAAGCTTTTCGGCATTCGCCTTCAGCTCCACCTCTTTTTCAGACAATGCTTTCTGCTCAAAGGAAAGCTGGCCTTCAACGGTCTTGTCTTCAGAATAATCCATCTCCAGCTTTGCAATAGCGTTCTTCAGCTTGCTTTCAGAGTCAAACATCTTCTGTATTTCAGACTCCATTACAGTGGTTTGTCCCTCCAGCTCTGTTATCTCTTTTTCCTGGAGCTCGAGATTTGAAAAGCCTATTTCAATCTTCTTTGTGTGGCCGCCGGTGATTGCACCGCTCGCCTCAAACAAGTCGCCTTCAATAGTGACCATACGCCATCTGCCTATGCCGACCTTCTTTGCATCATTCATGTCCCCAACGATTATTGTGTTCTCAAACACGTAGTCGAAAATCTTTTTGTATTTCTTCTCAGTTTTTATGAAGTCTCTTGCAAACCCGATGGCCTCTTTGGGAGGGGTTTCCTCAACCTGCGTGTTTATCTTGTCCAAAGGCAGGAACGTGGCCCTGCCAACCTCTTTCTTCCTCAAGTAGTCGATGCACTTTCCAGCCACGTCAACGTTTTCAACAACGATGTTTTGCATCTTCTCTCCTGCAGCTATCTGGAGGGCGGTTTCGTATTTCTCCTCGGCGACGTTTCCAAGCTGGAACACTGGCCCGTGGATTCCTGGAACAACATCTTTTATCTTCAATACAGCGGTTATTGCGCTCTTCAATCCGTGGCTTGCCTGCTCCAAAGCCTTTAAGTTAGCTCTTTTTTCGGCAACGCTTACCCTGGTTTTTTCAAGGGCTTCCTCGCTTTCCCTAATGCTTGCCCTCAAAGAATCTAGTTCTTTTTTGGATTCAGCCAGCTTGCTGGCTGTTGAAGAAACTTTTGCCTTCTGTTCTTTCAGCCTTGTTTCAGCACTCTTTCTTTTTTCGGCAATCTCGAACAGATTCCTGCCTGCTAGTTCTTCATCTTTTCTCAAGTCTTCCAGATTCTGCTGGTCGACTATGTTCAATTCCTTGAGCGTTTTCGCCTGCGAGTGTATCTCGTACACCCTCTTCTGCAGTTCTTCAATCTCCTTTTCAAGCTTCTGCTCGCTGCTGTCCACAACCTCTTTTTCTATGTCGCCTTTGATTCTAGCTGCTTCTTCCCTGACTTTTCCAAGCTGTGTCTCAACCTCCTTCCTCTCGTCCTCGAGCATCTGTTTCCTGGTTTTCCTCTTTACCTTGTTTTCCGAATCAGAAACCAGCTTTTCATTCAGCATTGCAATGTGGTCTTCCCTGCGGCCTATCTCCCCGTTGAGCTCTATTATCCTCTGCCTGCTTTTCTCCTCCTCAAGGTTGATTATCTCAGAGTTGATTCTCTTGAGCTCCTGGTTTCCTCTCACTATCTTTTCCCTGAGCCCGGAAACCCTCTTTGTGTCGCCTTCCTTCGTCTGCTTCAGGGCTTCCATGCTTTCAACCAGCTTTTCATTCCTCTTTTCAATGCTCTTTATCTCCTTGAAAAGCATGGACGCACTGTGCCTTTTTATCTCCCCAGTGACGTTCTGGTATTCCAACGCCTCGTCCCTCTCCTTCTTGAGTTCGTTCATGTAGCCCTGCTTCTCGCCCAAGACAATGTGAGTCTCATTTATCAGCTTTTCAACCTTCTCAAGCTCCTTTATGGCTTTGGCCTTTTTTTCGTCGTATTCAGCTATGCCGCAGAGGCTGTCTATCACCTCCCTTCTCTCGGGAGACTTCATCTCAATGACCTTTGTGACGTCATCTTGGAGTATTATGTTGTATTCGTTGTCCCCAACAATGTCCACAATCCTCGTTCTCGTAACCCTTTTGTCGTTTAGGTTGTAAGTGCTCCTGCCTTCAGTGTCCACAATCCTGGTTATCTTGTATCTTCCGTTGTTCTCGTCAACCAATTCTATTGAGACAACAGCCTTGTCCGCGGCCTTGTCTGAAATACCTCCGTTGTAAATCAACTCCTGCAGGTTCGCAGCCCTCAAACCTCGAGAACGCCCCAGAACAAAGCATATGGCTTCAGTCAAATTGCTCTTGCCGCTTCCGTTCGGGCCTACAATGGCAGTCAAGTTGTCAGGGAACTCCAGAACCGTCTTGTCTCTGAAAGACTTAAACCCCTTTATCTCCAGTTTGCTTAAGCGCATTCTAAGTTAATTTATAGTATTCTGAAATAATATGATTCCGTCCTTAAATCATTAAAAATGATTTCAGTTGTCTATGACGTCGGGCTATACAGGAGTTTACTCGTAAAATGCGTCCAGAAGGGGGATATTGTAATCGAGATTGGGCCCCACACCGGAAAGAGCACTTTGGGCTATGTCAGCAACGCAGGCTTGGTCATAGCCTTAGACAAGTCTCCTGAAGCTGAAAAAAGCTTCAAAAAGCTTGCAAGGGAGCACAGGAATTTGCGTTTCATGAGGAAAGATGTCCGCGGCTTTGAGGCAATAAAAAAGGTTTTGCAGTTAACCCCAAAATGCGACGTGCTGGCCGTCGACTTGGGCGGTGGAAGGTTCAGCGACACAGTATACAAGGTTTGGGCGTGCTGGAGCGGCGTCTTCAAGCCAAAACACTCCATAATAAGGAGCAGAGCCCTGGCGGAGTTCATACAAAAGGTTAAGGTGGAAGATAATTCCGTGAAGAAAAAGTTTGCAGACGACGGCTGGCTCAGCACATGGGGCAGGGCAACGCCCTATGCCTTGAGGAAACAGCTTGATGAATTCAAACACTATGTTGACATAAAAAAGCGGATTAAAGACGAAGACTGAATGCGAAAAAAACCAGGAATGCAAGCCAGCTAACGGCATAAGGTATCACAAAAATCCTCCTCCTTTGGAGCCACGTCTCATATACTGGCTTCTCAGATTTGAACTTTCCTGGGCTGGCTGGCCTAAAAAAACTCTTATACAACTCGGTAACCATCCTCTCAACGCCAATTGAAGAAAGCAATACAACGCCATAACTGCCGGAGAGATGTGAAAGCAAAATTCCGGCAAACGCTGAAATAACAGGGCTTCTCATAAACTTCAACACATCAAAACCTTCTATCGGGGCGTCCTTAAGACAGCCGCCGACTGCAACCAGCAGACCGCCAGCAAGCCCGAAAACCATTCCGCCAAACAGCCTGCCCAAGCTGGTTTTCTGGCCTATGCTGAAAACCAAAAGCGTGAGCAAAACCGAGCCCAAGCCGAAAACCAAGCCAGTCAGAAGCCGCTTCCCCCTGCCTTCAACCACTCTACCAAGCATGTGCACTGTGGAAGGTATCTTATACTTGTCCTGGGGTTCCTCCCTGATGTAAGCCTTTATGAACTCGGTCAACGCTCTCTCAAAAACCACCACAACGCCATACAAAACCCCCAGGTTTATCGTTTCAACAGACTCCGCTTTCAGAAAGAACACTGCAAGGAAGCCCAGCAATATTCCAAACACAACGCTCCTAAAAAATTTTTTCAATGTGAAAATTTCGTAAGGCGAGTCCTTGAAAGCCCCCCAGCAGGCCGAATGCAATCCGGCAAAAAACCCCGCCACAGCCGGCAAAATAATATTGTCCATCCTTTACTACTGTCTTTCATGAAATATAACTTAAACCTACAATATCTAAGCATGTTCGAATTCCTCACACACTTGGTCGTGGAATACGGGCTGATGGGCTTGTTCGCAACCTCCTTGGTGGGTTCAACAATATTCATACCCTTCGCAACAGAGTTGGTGTTCCCACCACTGCTTGCAGCAGGCATAAGCCCATACAAAATACTGTTCGCCAGCGTGCTGGGCTCAACACTCGGAGTGTGGGTGAACTACCTCTTTGGCTACTATAGCATACACCTAATCCACAAATACCTCAAAAAAGAGGAAATACACAAAGCCAAAAAAATCATGGACAAATACGGCTGGTTTGGACTGCTACTGGTGTTCATACTGCCAATACCCCTGCCCACAGATCCAATAACAGTATTATGCGGTATGGGCGAGATGAATCCAGTTGAATTCACAATTGTGGTTTTGATAGGAAAAATAGTGAAATACGGGATAGCAGTCGGACTCCTGTCACTAATACTCTAATTCAGTCAAGGCCGCTTTTATACTCCTCAATCTCGCCCCAAGTTATCGCACAGCCTGAAAACTTCAAAGCGCACAACACCGCCTCAATAATATTGCCCTCACCCTTGCTCATATACTTTGAAAGAATACCCCTCTCATAGGCCAATGCCGCAATCTCCGCCGACCTAATAACAGAAACCTTCGGAAGCAATCCACGGACCCTGTTAACCTGCTCCAAATTAAGCTCCACACTTTGGTTGTTCTGCCTCTCCAACAACTCCCTCAATTGCTTCGGGTCCTCCAACAAAAGTCTAGTAGTCCTCTCATCAACCAAAATCGCTTCAACATCACCCTCCTTCGCCAAAGCCAAAGCCTCAGCCTCGCCCTGATGGATAATCTTCAAAGGCCTCTTGTCAATCAAATAAGCAGAATTAAAACACTCAAGAATCCTCTTCGTCAAGCCGCTGTCTGGCTTCCTCACAGAAATAATCTTGCTGTCAAAAAGCTTGTTAACCCTCATAGAACCCAAAGCAAAACGCTTGCCACCCATAGGTCTCGAGACTACTTCCTCAAAAACAGTAGGAGAGACAACAATCTTTTTTCCCAACTCAACCAAAACCTGCGACATACAGGTCATAGACAATGAGATAATGGCACTGGAATCCGCGGAAATCATTTTAATATTTTATATATATCTCTGTATCATATAATATCTTCCTCAATATTAAAATGACGTTAAGAACCCACATAGAAAACATGGTTTCAGCCATAACATTAAACCAAAAAATAGACATAAAAAACTTCGCCTCAAAAGCCTCAGGCGTAGAATACAACCCAGAAAACTTTCCCGGAGTCGTATTCAGAGTAAGAGAACCCAAACTAGCGATGCTCATCTTCAGCTCAGGCAAAGTAATATGCACCGGCGCCCGAGACAAAAAAGACATCGAAACCGCCCTAGAAAAATTGCGCAAAAAGCTGAACGAAGCCGGCATACGCCTCAGAGGAAAACCCAAAGTAGAAATACAAAACATAGTCGCCTCATCCGATCTAGAACTAAAAATAAACCTAGACCTGCTGGCAACAGAATGCGTGAACACAGAATACGAACCAGAACAATTCCCAGGCCTAGTATTCCGCCTAGAACAACCAAAAACAGTAATGCTCATCTTCAGAAGCGGCAAAATAATCATCACAGGAGCAAAAAACACCAGTGACATCAAAAAAGCAGCCGAAGAAACCAAAAAAATGGTATTAGAATACAAAGCAATATTCTAAAAACAAAACCTGCAACACCACCCTATTTTTTACCCCCACCTTCCCAATCAATATCCACCAAAAACCAGTCCACACGCCCGTGGAGTAGCTGATTCTCAACACTGCCGGTGTCACGACCAAGAATTTCTAAAATGCTTTTCGTTATACAGCTTATTTGATACAAGGTGTACCAACTGCGCACAGGGTGTATCAAATCCCTTCTATTCCCAGGCGGTTGGTTTTATGGGCGGATAATAAACTGCGTGATAATATCCTCTAGGCTCCATTCTCTTGGCTTGTGGCGGGTTATATCGTATTTTTAGTGGAAATTACATAGTATTCTAGTGGTTGATATGGTTGTTAGGCTCGAGAAAATCACGTTGTTGTTGCTTCTTTTTGTCCCGGTTAGTGTTTATTTCAGCTTTTTCACGGAGGATAGGCTTTTGACTTTCGTTACTTCGGTTTTTGCCATCATACCTCTTGCCCGCATTATCGGCTATGCGACCAAAGAGGTTATCCTGCAGACCCGTCCTGTATTCGGGGGTTTTTTGAACGCGACGTTCGGTAATGCGGTGGAGCTGATCATAGCAGTGTTTGCGTTGAGGGCTGGTCTTTTGCAGGTTGTTCAGGCGTCTATCGTCGGCAGCGTCTTGAACAATCTCCTGCTGCTTATCGGCCTGAGCATCTTCTTCGGGGGCTTAAAGTACAAAAAGCAGACTTTCAACAAGGAGTCTGTCGGCGTTTCCTCCACAATGCTGATAATAGCCATCGTAGGACTGACAATCCCCACCATATTCTCGCTCACTGTGAAGGCTAACTCCTGGGGGGATATGATGATAAGCAACGCGGTTGCCGTGGTCTTGGCGGTCATCTACCTTGCAGGGATTCTATTCGCCTTTATCACGCACAAACATCTTTTTGACGCCAGCGATGAAATCAAGGCTGAACGCGAGACACCGCAGATAAGCGTGAAAACAGCCGCCATCATCCTCCTCTTGACCACGATAGCGGTGGTCTTTGAGTCTGAACTGCTGGTGGAAGGATTCAAGCATGCGATAGCCGACTACGGGCTGTCGCAGGCTTTTGTGGGCGTGGTGGTCATCGCAACAATAACAAACATCGCCGAAAAAATCAACGCCGTCCATTTCGCAAGGGAGAACAAGCTTGACGTGGCATTGGAAATCGGTCTTACCAGCGCCACCCAGATAGCGTTGTTTGTAGTCCCCATACTCGTTTTCGTAAGCCACATATTCGACTACGGGTTCTCCCTGGTCTTCTCACCGTTCGAGATAGTCTCCGTCTTCTTCGCTGTGATGATAGTCAACTACCTCTCCTCAGACGGCAAATGCAACTGGCTGGAGGGCGTGCAACTAATATCCGTCTACCTGATAATCGCAATAGCATTCTACTTCATATAAGTTAATCCCTGAGGCATACCGTACCGTTGCTTTCAACAGCGCAAACACTTGCTGGGTATCCCCTTCCAATTACTCTCTTTCATAACCCAATACTAAGACGCCAAACCACTTGTCGATTCACCCGAAAAAGACTTTTTTAACCAGAAAACCCCTATAAATTGAGTCAAAAAACGATATCGACAAGTCGATTGGCGATAATATACTATTTACATAAAAATACCGCCTAAATCAGGCCTGAAAAGCAAAATTTTCGAACGGTTTCCAAAAAACATTAAAGAGGCATAAGTCAAGGTCAAAAACAACCATAAAGCGGGGGTACCCGAGCGGCCAAAGGGGCTGGACAGCAACCCCTTTGCGAAAGGTGTTGCATCCCCAAACACAAAACAAAATTTACCCTTCACTATCATAATATTATACAAAAATCAGTCCACAAAAAGCGGGGGTACCCGAGCGGCCAAAGGGGCAGGACTTAAGCAGCCTTTTTTCTTTCTTTAAAAAAGAAAGAAAAAACGCTGGCGAAAAAAGAAAGAAACACCCAACAACCAGCTTTCCTAAAAAGCTTGAGAAAAAAGGTTTGAGTTATCCTGTGGCGCAGGCCTTCGAGAGTTCAAATCTCTCCCCCCGCAACTGAACCGCGGAGGG
>VGJA01000008.1 GCA_016867655.1 Candidatus Altarchaeales archaeon
TGGACTTTAGAGCCCTTTCTGGCTTCTTCCACCATGCGCTCCATCTCCTCTTGGATTCTCCTGAAGTCTTCGCCTATGTTAAAGTCTATGTCAAAACCGAAGTTGAAGAAGTCGTCAAACGGTCTTCTTCTTTTTCTCCATGGCAACATTTTCAAAACACCTCCACCCTTTTGGTATTTTCAATAGGTTTGTATGTATATACACGGCAGTATTTAAAAATGTGAAGCCTTTCATGCATGGCTTCATCCCAAGCCCCCATGGGGCGAGGGGAAAAAACGCTACCTGCGGCCTGAAATACGCCTGAACAACTCCCTAGCGCTTGAAAACTCGTCCAACTCCTCAGGACTCAAGACGGCAACGCCCTTAGAACCAATACTCCTATTGGTGACGCACATCCCATAACCGTTGATAAGGTCCATCAACTCATCAACCAAAGCAATCTTCTGTTCAAGCCTGCGGTAATCGTCGCTAACCAAAGCATAAACAGTATCATCCTTCCTAGCCACAACGTCAAAAGGAGCATTAGTGATAGAAGTTGAAAACCCCATGCCAGACAGCTTGTCTGCAACGCCCTTGGTCATGTCAGTCACATGCATCCTGTAGGACCTATCCTCAAGGGGAACAGAATGCAAAACGCTCTCATGAAGCAAAAGCCTCTCGTTCTCCTCAAACAAATTCATCATCTTTTCCATGATGCGAGACAAAACCCTGCCAGTGCTCTCATACCTGTAAACACTCTGCTTGCTAACGCCCAACTCCCTGGCAAGCTCCTCCTGAGTCAAATCCAACCTCTCCCTAAGACGCCTAAGCAAGTCTGAATTAATTCTTGAGCAGTAATTACCCCTTATAGACCTGACAGCAGGCATGACATTGCAGACAACATCCCTCAGAGTGGAAACATTAAAAACCTGAACGCCATAACGCTCATACAAAACACCGTCCAAAAGCCTTGAAGACTTAAGACGCTCCCCAACAACCAAAGGAACCCCGCCAACCAGAGAAGCAACCTTCCTAAGCTCGTGAACAGTATTCCCGTTCAAACCCTCAATGTTGCTCAAAATCTTGATTAGAAAAATCTCCCTCCCGCGCCTGGCAACCAAGTCAAAACAGCTCCGGGAGCCCATGCACTCGGACACAGAAAACCCTGAACCATCCAGCAACTCAACGACTTTACTCAAAAGCTGAGGCTTCATTTTTCAGCCGATAAACCTCTTGTGCAAAGCTTCCAAAGCACTCTTCGAATCCTTAGCGCTAACCGCAAAAGCTATGTTAACTTCAGAAGAACCCTGAGCAATCATTATGATGTTAACTCCAGCCTGAGAAACAGTGTCAAACAACTTCGCAGCAATACCCTTGGTGCCGTGCATGCCAGCGCCCACAACGCTGATAACGCAAACCTCGGGAATAGTTCCAATGCCCCTGATGTCGCCGTTGCCAAACTCCTCAGTCAACAAGCCAATAGCCCTCTCCGAGTCCTTAGCCTTAACTACAAAAGACAAGTTGCTTTCAGAAGACCCTGAAATCATCAAAACATTTATGTTGTTGCCACCTAAGACAGAGAACACTCTGCCTGCAATATTCGGAGTCTCAGCCATACCAATACCCTGCAGATTCAAAATCACAACATCCTTGGTTATTGCAATCGCCTTAATCACCTCCTGAATCTTCTTCTGCTTGCTCACAATAAGAGTCCCAGAACAATCCGGCTTGAACGTGTTCAAAACCCTCACAGGAATATTAACAACCATCGCAGGCTCAATCATCTTGGAGTGGATTACTTTGGCGCCAAAGTAGGCCAAATCCATAGCCTCAACATAAGACAACTCGCTAATCAACTTGGCGTTTGGAACTATCTTCGGGTCTGTTGTGAGAATGCCATCAACGTCAGTCCAAATCTGAACCTCCTTCGCGTTGATATACCTACCAATCAAAGACGCAGTATAGTCCGAACCGCCCCTGCCTAAAGTAGTAATCCTACCCTTCTCGTCACCGCCAACAAAGCCAGTGACAACTGGAACAACACCCTTCTTCACATAAGGCAGAAGCCTCTTCTTAACCTCATCCCTCATCAAAACATGCTTGGGCCTAGCATGGCCGAAATTGCTGTCAGTGATGATGCCAGCTTCAAAGCCAGTCAAAGAAACGGCCTTAGCGCCCATTGAACTCAAAGCCCCTGCAACAATAACCACGCTCAACCGCTCGCCAAAAGACATGATGTAGTCCAAAGACTTAGGCGAAAGATCCTCAAGATAACCAACACCCAACAAAGCCACCTTAAGCTGGTCAGCCAGCTCAGTAATCTTAGGCAACACTTCACTAACAACCCTCTTATCCCCAACAGCCTCCAAAACAGCATTCCTATGCTGCAACAAAAGCTCGCGGTAAAACAAACCTACTTCTTTCTCAACCACATGAGTAGGCAACTCAACAACACGATTCGCAATACCAATCAACTTGTCAGTAACCCCACCCAAAGCAGAAACAACAACAATCACCGGAGGCTTTTCCTTCAAAACAAGCCTAGCTACATTCACAATCCTCTCGCCGTTGCCCACAGACGTCCCGCCAAACTTCATCACAATCATTCTTACGCCAAAATATAGCTCTATAAATATAGGGCTATACACTTAAAAAATAAGACCCTTAAGCCTTTTCTCTCTTTTCTAAAAGAAAGAAAAGAAGAGGAATCTACGCTTCGCTTCGACACCACATAGAATCCTTTAATACGACTTTAAGGGTTAATTGGAATCGCACATTATAGAAATCTTCTATTCTCAAATATATTTAACTGTTCTCATCTCATGAATCTCAACTAATCTAACTGCTGTTAAGAAGAGTAATATCAGAAGTCCGGCATTGAATGTAAAATCATATCCACTAGTTGGGCGAACTGCAAACAGTAGTATATACCCACACAAAAGCCACAATGTTTTATTGTAGTGGAGTATGGTGAACAGCACGGAAAGGATTATAGACCAAAATACTATCCAATTACCATCTGGTATTACGTTTTCCACTAATTTTTTCGCTAAAATAATGGAGTAAAATAACGCTAAAAACCATATATCAACCCTCTTAGCCTTCTCTGCTATTGATTTAACTTTTCTTGATTCAACCATTTTTAAAACAAATGCTGTTAGTATATTCAATTTATTAAAGAAATTCAAGATATTGTCTCTGAGTTTGGAGATTTCCACGTTTACAGATACACACAAATAGCTGTTAGAGTGGCTGAGTGGAACGAGGCCACTCCTCTTTCTTTTCCGTGAACGCTTTTCTTTCTTTAGAAAGAAAAGGGTTCTGGTAGTAGCCTGTAGTCCGCCTTATGTTGCCGTGTTATGAGCCATGCCCATGTTCGGCATTAGGGTATTCTTCTAAGCGACCGCAAGCGGCCTTACACCACGCGCGAGAAGGCGTTCGTTTCAAACAACAAGCCTGCGAACTCGGTTATACCCTCATCGCGTAATGCAAGCTTGCCTCTCGTCTCTGCACCGCCTTCAAGGGACTCTCACCCCCAGACGCGCTTTAAAGTGTGGTGGACGGAACTTCCTCTCCCCCTTGCGGGAGAGACCCTTCGGCCACTACCAACATACCTATGAGAAAAACTAGTATAAAAGCGTGTTGAAAGGTTTAGAAGAAATGTTGACTCTGATGCTTTTTATGTAACTTGGCTCGCCCTCAGCGCCGTATTCGCCGTAGTAAATTCTGTAATTGCCTTCCCCGGTTTGCATTACTGCAGGATCGAAAAAACTGTGAGCAGGATGAACCAATTTAGGCGTTGTGTAATTCAAGCCGTCTATCGACGTTGAAGCGTACAAATCGTCTTCGCCAGTGCAAGAGACTTTTTCCGGAGGACAATTGTGAGCCAGCAGCATCCAATACCTGCCGTCAGACAACATTGCAACCGCAGGGTCAACATAATTTCCTTTAATCCTGACTCCCGACTCTTTGGTGAACTTCAAGCCGTCTGAAGAGATTGCAGACATTATTCCGCCCTCAGCCTGAGGGTCGTTTGACACGTAATAAATTCTCACCCTGCCGTCAGGAAGCTTTACTGCGTCTGGCACAGAAGCCCAACCTCCGTCACCGGTTTTCTGGGAGTCAATCCTCAAGCCCTCCAGCTTGAAAGACAAACCGTCGTTGGATATCGCAGAATAAATGCTGTGAACCGCCTGCCCCGGACCGCCCGGACCGCTGCTAATCTTGTAATACATCCTAAACTTGCCGTCAGAAGTTTTGACAATAGTCGGATCGCAGCCCATGTCAACCCTGACTCCAGACTCCTTAATAAACTTCAAGCCGTCATCTGAAACAGCAGAATCAATGCCGTTCTCGCAGTAATACAAACGGATTTTACTGTTGTCAAGCTTGAAGGCGTAAGGAATACCGCCAGTCACCCTAAAACCATCATCCCTCTCCACAAAATAAAAAAGCTCGCCCGAAGGCAGAGTAGAAGAAGTTGAAGAAGTAGTCGAAGTCCTGACTATTGTCGTCTGAGAAGCCAAAACAGTCGTCACCCTAGCTGCAGTAGAAGTTGCAACAACAGAAGAAGTAGACGTGGTTGAAGACTCAACCAGCCTGGAAAAAGAAGACTCAACAGGCTTCACAGAACCCTGCAAACAACCAAAAGTCAAAACAAAAAACACGAAAAACGAAACCAACAAACCCAAAACACCAGCTTTCATTTCCAACAGCCGCCAAACCAGGCAACCCAACTATATATTAAACTATATTAAATTAGTATTATGCTAAGGCGAATCAGAAAGACCAGGATAGAAAAAGAAGAAATAATCGCAGACTTCATATTCCTACTGCTCTCGTTCATCACAACAGAAATAATGCTCTACATCTTCGACATACACTGGAACTTCTACCCCGGAGAACAACTAATCCCGCCAGCCAAACACATCTTCACAGACACTTCAATCTACCTTTGGGGCGGACTAACAGGAGCAATCATAGGACTATTCCTAATCAAACTATTCCTACTAGGCCTGAAAGAAGAGGAAAAAATCTGGAAAAAACAAAAAAGAAAATAAAAATAAAAAAAATCTAAGTTGTAAACAATGCCCTGGAAAATGGCTTGTCGCCAGGAGTATGCCAGATTTGTGTAAGCGATTAGTATGGGTGGACTAAATACCTCGCCGAAGCTTGGCACGCGCATCCCCCACCTATCAAACTCCTCTTGTAGGAGAACCTATGATTATCTCTTTTCGGGTGTCGTTTCAGGCCTAGATGCTTTCAGCCCTTACCGACCACAGCTTAGCTACCCGGCATTGCCCTGTCGGACAACCGGTAGACCAGAGGCTGCGAGCCATCGTTCCTCTCGTACTAGATGATTCTTGCCCTCAGATAACCAACACTTCCAGTAGATTCCGCCAAACTGTCTCGCGACGTTCTAAACCCAGCTCACGTATCCCTTTAATGGGCGAACAACCCCACCCTTGGCTGCTAACAGCCAACCTTTTTTCCTCCCTCCGGTCGGAAAAAACGTTGACGAAAAATCCAGTCCCTTCGGGACTGGACGTGCCCCCTTTGGGGGCACTTGTGTCCCGCTTTGCGGGACACATTTCTTTCTTTTTTCGCCAGCGTTTTTTCTTTCTTTAGAAAAGAAAGAAAAAAGGCTGGTTTCTGCACAGCCAGGATGGAATGAGCCGACAGCGAAGTAGCAAGCAGCGGGGTCGATCAATACGAACCCTTTTCTTTCTTCGCGGAAGAAAGAAAAGCGTTCACGGAAAAGAAAGAAGGCGTCCAGGCTTCGCCCGGACATCCCGCCGAAGGCGAGAATTTTCTTTCTTTTGGGATAGAACACTTTTCTTTCTTTTCGCAAAAGAAAGAAAAGGGTCTGTGTACTCTTGCCCGCTACCACTCAGTTATCCCCGGGGTAGCTTTTCCATCAGCCCGAGCCCCCATTAAGAGGGGCTTCAGGGTTCGCTAGACTGGACTTTCGTCTCCATGTTCCTTGTTGTTTGGAACAAGGTCAGGCTGGCTTTTGGTCTTATCCTCTACACCGGATTTCTGACCCGGTTGAGCCAACCATTAGATACCGTCGATTGATTTTCAACGGTGTACCGCCCCAGTCGAACAGCCCGCCTCCAGGTGTCTCCCCGCTAGGGGATGAGTATTGTAGTAAAAGAGGGTTGGTGTCTCACTTACGACTATCCTCCGACCGAAATCGGAAGCATAGCGTCTCCCAACTACTCTGCGCGACTTTCACCACAACACAGCTGAAAGTTGCTGTAAAGCTCCACGGGGTCTTCGCGTCCCGCTGGAAGTCTCCGGCCTGTTCACCGGAACTGTAGCTTCACCGAGCCTCTGCTTGGGACACCGGGAATCTCGTTAGACCTTCGTGCAAGCCGCCAATTGAGCGGCAAGGTATTACGCTACCTTAAGAGGGTCATAGTTACCCCCGCCGTTTAGTGGTCCTTCGGCCCGTTGAACCGGACTTTGAGATACCACCACTGGGCAGGTATCAGCCTCTATACAAATCCTTACGAATTCGCAGAGACCTACGTTTTTATTAAACAGTCGGACTCCCCTTGTTATTGCAATCCCGCCTCTTCAGGCGGGACACTCCTTATCCCTAAGTTACGGAGCTAAGTTGCCGACTTCCCTAAGCAGAGTTAATCTCGCCACACCTGAGTTTTTTCAACTAGGGGCACCTGTGTCAGTTCTTGGTACGAACGTACGGTGTTCTTGCATTTTTCCTTTTCACGGGCTCTTGGATTCACCTGAATCCCCCATGAGGGAGACTCATCGCAGTTTACTCTGGTTCTCACTTTTACAGTACTCCCCAGAGTTATCCAGCTTGAACACCTAGATGACAGTGTTCAGGTTATCCTAAAGCGTTGGAAAAATGCCTTGTGTTGCCACGCGTAACCATACGGTATCCGAATATTAACGGATTTTCCTTTCGGCTTGAACTAATTAGGTCTGCCTTAGGGTCGACTTACCCTCAACTGACGAACATTGTTGAGGAACCCTTGCCCTTCAGGCGTCAAAGATTCTCACTTTGATTTGCTATTACGACTAGCAGGATTCTTATTCTAGCAGGATCCATGCCGCCTTTAAGCGACACTTCTGTTCCCGCAAGACACCTTCCTACATCATCCATACCCTTCGGGCATGGAGATTGTGGTTTCGGCGGCATGCTTAGTCCTGTCCATTTTAAGGGCTTTAAGTCTCAACGGGTGAGCTGTTACGCACTCCTTGGAGGATAGCTGCTTCTAAGCTAACCTTCCCGCTGTCTAAGACCTAAAACGCCTTTTAATGACACTTAGCATGCACTTGGGGGCCTTAACCACAAGCTGGGTTGTTTCCCTTTCAGATGCCGAGCTTACCCCGGCAACCCATCTCCAACCTTCTTCAACGACAATGTGTTTGGAGTTTGACAGGACACTGAAGACTTTCATCTCCGGGATGTCCAATCAGTGCTCTACCTCATTGTCCGTCTCCGGTTGGGCTGGCCTGAGGGCCACTTCGGAAGGAACCCGCTATTAGCAGATGCGATTGGTATTTCGCCTCTATCCCCAGGTCACCCGAACGGGTTGAGCCCAGAACCGGTTGCGGACTTCCACCCCGTAGTTACGGGGCTTCATCCTGCCCAGGGTTAGATCATCTGCCTTCGGGTCGCATGCAAGTGATCGGTGGCACTTTCGCACCACACCCCTCATCCCTTGCGGGACTGCGGGTTTTTGGTTTCCCTACTCCTTTCAGATCACCACTTGCATACACTCCCTGCCTCATGTTTCGAGACGAACGTCTCAATCCCTAAAGACTGAGACTTTCTATCACCATACAGTTTTAGGTTCTTTTCACATCCCGTTAAGGATCCTTTTCGTTTTTCCCTCGCGGTACTAGTACGCTATCGGTCTTGATTTGTTTTTAGGGTTATCTCTTAATGAGAGACGTGTTCACGAGCAAAATCTGATGCCCGCTATTCCGGAACACCTAAAAATCTTTCCAAGTTTTGGCTACGGGGCTTTCACCCTTTAGCGCGTCCCATTCCAGAGCACTTCACCTGACTTGGCGAAGATTTTCAATAGGGTCACACCACATTTCATCCATGTTTCCATGGAAGATTCAGTTCGCCCTCTCCAGCTTTCTATCGCCTTTACTAACTGGATCACATTTGTTTTCTTTTCCTGCGGTTACTAAGATGTTTCCCTTCACCGCGTTCCTATGCAGGTCGCAAAGCGACCTGCACAATTAGGATTCCACCGGGTCTAAGGCTGCATGCGCCTCGCCGGTGATTTTCGCAGCTTGCCGCGTCCTTCATCAGCATTCTCAAGCCAAACCATCCCCTGTATGGCCTATTCCAACATACTCTCTGTGGCGAGCCATATTCCAATGGCATTGTTTACAACTACAATCGTGAGCGTGCGCCTACGATTGGCATTTTAATTTTCGTTGGAAAAACTCCAACAGTGAAATTGAAATTAATTGTTTCTTTCTTTTTCCCAGGGCTTTTTCTTTCTTTCGCAAAGAAAGAAAAAGGCCTTTGGACTCGTCGGGATTCCCCCCTTGCGGGGACTTCGTCACTCACATGGTTTGGGACTCAGGAACCCTTTGGCCTCCCGCCGCACGTATAGTGCATAGGGGATTGAGCGAAGCGAAATCCCCTGATTCGCTTTAGGTGTATGAGGACGATAGTCCTCATTTGGACTCGTCGGGATTCGAACCCGAGGCCTCCCGCGCTCTTGAACATTCTTCATCCCTAATTCCCTTTCTTTTGGGGATGAAACCACTTTTCTTTCGGGAAAGAAAAGGGGTTCTGCAAGGCGGGCGATCTACCAGTCTGATCTACGAGCCCTTATGAACCGCGGTAGGGGGCTTCGCCCCCTCCCCCAGTTAACATGTTTCCTGACCCCACCCCCACTGTTGTGGTTGTGAGTCTGGGTGTCTCGCGTCGGCTTTACGGACATTATATCCCAAGCCGACTCTTCAACTGGTAGTCCGTTCTTGCCAACGGGACTTTTAATATTTTTTTAATCGGAAAATGACCCTTAGTGCCTACCGACACAGTGGTATCGATCCCCAAAGGGGAGAAGATACCACCCCTTTCTTTCTTTTGGGATGAAACCGTCCCTTTCAGGGACATCCCCGTAAGGGGGACTTTTCTTTCTTTGGAAAAGAAAGAAAAGGGTTCATGGAGGTGATCCAGCCGCAGATTCCCCTACGGCTACCTTGTTACGACTTAACCCCTCTTGCAAACCTAGAACTCGAATCCACCGGATGATGAAGCCTCATTCTAAGCTTACTCGATTGGTTTGACGGGCGGTGTGTGCAAGGAGCAGGGACATATTCACCGCTAGATGGTAACCAGCGATTACTAGGGATTTCAGCTTCACGAGGGTGAGTTACAACCCTCGATCCGAACCAGGGCATAATTTGAGGGATTGGCTTTCCCTTTCGGGATTGCAACCCGTTGTTTATGCCATTGTATGCCGCGTGTAACCCAAGGGATTCGGAGCATACGGACCTACCGTCGCCCGCGCCTTCCTCCTCTTTATCAGAGGCGGTCCCCTTATAGTGCTCCCCCCATCTCTGGTGGTTTGGCAAATAAGGGTACGGGTCTCGCTCGTTAACGGACTTAACCGTACGCTTCACAGTACGAGCTGACGACGGCCATGCACTACCTCTCAGCTTGTTTGGCAAGCCCTTTAGACTGGCCTTCATTCTGCTGTCGCCCTTGGTGAGTTGCCCGGCGTTGTATCCAATTGAACCGCAGCATCCACCCCTTGTGGTGCTCCCCCGCCAATTCCTTTAAGTTTCAGCCTTGCGACCGTACTTCCCAGATGGCAGACTTAACGGTTTCCCTTCAGCACTTCCGAAACCCGAGGTTTCGGAAACACTCAGTCTGCATCGTTTACGGCTAGGACTACCCGGGTATCTAATCCGGTTTGCTCCCCTAGCTCTCGTTCCTCATCGTCGGGCTCGTTCTGGTATGACGCCTACGCTGCTGGTGGTCTTCCTAGGATTATAGCATTTCACCGCTACCCGAGGAATACCTCATACCTCTCCCGACCCCTAGTTGTGTAGTATTCCTCGCGTTCCCACGGTTAGGCCGTGGGATTTTACAAGGAACTTGCACAACCGACTACGTACGCTTCAAACCCAATAAGCGTGGGCACAACTAGAGCTGCTGGTGTTACCGCGGAGGCTGGCACCAGTCTTACCCAGCCCTTATTCTTACGACTTTTTAGGTCATACAAAAGACCCGTTTGTAACGGGTCACTTAGGGTTCCCCCGTCATCCTTTCGGACATTGCGGAGTTTTCGCGACTGCTGCGTTCCGTAGAACCTGGATCTTTGTCTCAGTATCCATCTCCCGGCTCCTACTCTCATAGCCGGTACGGATCAAAGGTACGGTGGGCCGTTACCCCGCCGTCAGCCTAATCCGCCGCAGACCCATCTTATGGCGATACCATTCGGCATTAGATCAGTATCTTTTGGATTACTGCCGTTCCAGGGCTTGTAATCTATGGAGTATTAGCCTCAGTTTCCCGAGGTTGTTCTCCTCCTTAAGGTAGGTTGTCCACGTGTTACTGAGCTGTTTGCCTCCCGTCGTTGCCCGACGGGATGACATGCATGTCTTAGTCGAACCCTAATAGCAGTGCCCTCGAGCAGGATCAACTCGAATTGTTTGGTCGCATGTTTTTTGGAATTGTCAGTTTGCACTAAGTTTGGCCTTCCTTTTTTTGTATTGTCAGGCAGATCCCTGCGGGATGAGCCGTCATAAATGCTTCACAGTAGCAGACTCTTCACATGGTGTTTTTTTTCCGAGTCAGAACTAAGTTTTGTGAAGCGTTTTTCGGGTCTATACTCCTTTGCTGTGCACCTCAGCAAAGTGTATGTCACACCTTCATAAATAAGCATAATTATTAGTACATGCTTGTTTAAAAATGCGTCTTGAAGGTGTTTTTTTGAGTGTTTTAGTGTTCCTTCTGGTTTGCGCTTTTAGGATGGTTTATTTTGGCGTGAATGTTAGGGCTTCTTCGTCGCAGTTGGGGTATTTTTTGCAGTGGATGCACTCGCCCCATATTTTCATCGGGAGTTCTGATTTTTTTACGCGTTTGAATCCTTGTTTTTCGAAGAATTCTGCTTCGTTTGTTAGGGTGAACACTTTTTTGACTCCTATTTTTTTGGCGTCTTCGATGCATGCTGTTATTAGGGCGCTTCCTATGCCTTTGTTGGCGTATCTTGGGTCTACTGCGAGTGAGCGTATTTCCGCTAGGTCGCCCCATGAGACGTGTAGCGCGCAGCATCCTGCCACCAGTTTTTTGTCTCGGCATACGAAGAAGTCTCTGATGTGTTCGTATATCTCGCTCAGGCTTCGCGGGAGCATTTTGTCTCTGCTGGCGTAGAAGTCTATTAGGGTTTTTATTTGTTCGACGTCTTTTAGTGAGGCTCTTTCAACGTTCATTGTGGTTGGAATCTCGTCTAAATGTTTTGTTGTTTATCTGCAGGTTACTGTTTTGGGGTCGCATCCGAACTCGCAGTCTTCTATTTTGCCTACTAGTTGTCCTTGGACGCTTGGGCCGACTTGTTTGATGTAGCAGAGGCTTTGGGGTGTTCCTGGGTTTTTGCACATTGGTATTTGGGTTACTTTGTAGATGGCTTTTTCATAGCATATTTTGACTTCCAGTGAGGTTCCGCAGTCTAGGTTGGTTTTGCATTTGATTATTGTGGTTGTGGTGGTTTCTTCTATTGTTGGCTCGGTTGTTGTTCGTTGGGTTGTTCTTGCGGTGGTGGTTGTTGCTTTTGTTGTGACTGCAGTAGTGGTGGTTGCTTCGTCTTTGTCGCATATGCCGTTGTTGTTTTCGTCTAGGCAGCATTTTTTGCCTACTTCTATCATGGGCGGAGTGCATTTGGGTTGCGTGGTTGTTACTGTCGTGGTTGTGGTTTTGCTTCCGGTTATGGATTTTATGATGTTTACGACTGAGTTTATGATGCCTTTGATGATGTCTGTTATTTTGCTGACTATTCCTCCTGAGGTTTCTTTGGCTGAAACGAATGTTGTTAGGAATACTGCTATGACCAGGCTTAATGCTATTGTTTTTTTGGCTTCCATTGGTATTTAATATTGACGGATAGTATATAAATTAGGTGGAGTGTAGTTAAAGTGGAGTCTGATGTTCCTAAGGGCAAGGGCAATGTGTATGTGTTTTTTTCTTTGATTAGTGCGGTGATGATTGTGGTTTCTAATGTGGCTTTCCAGCAGTATGCTTTGTATAAGCTGGAGGTTGAGCGTCTGGAGCAGAATATTGACGTTCTTGGCGGCGAGTATTCTAAGTCTGTTATGATGGAGTCGGTTATTGAGATTAAGAACACTTTGATTAATTCTCAGTTGAGTTTGCTTTCCCAGAGGAATGTGTTGGAGTGCGTTGACCGTCTTTTGGCTAGAGAGTATGGTTTTTCAGACAATACGACTTCTGAGGAGGTTGCGTTTTTGCTTGAGCGCAACCGTTTTTACGAGGACTTGCTGGCTGAGGTTGCTAATACTTCAGCTTTTGTTTCCACTTATGGCACGGATTTGGAGTCCTATAATGATGTGGTTTCTAAGGCTGTTGAGGATTTGAAGCTGCGGAAGGAGGTTGCTGACGCCAAAGGCAGGTTGGTGTGGAATGTGGGCTTGTTGTTGGTTGTGAATGTTTTGGTTTTGACTTTGTATAGCCTTTATTTGTCGCAGATTGAGGCTGAGCCCGAGGGCTTGGAGTATACTCGGAGGATTAAGCTTGCGAATGTTTTGCAGGTTTTGCTGGGTCTGCTTGTTATTTTCGGCAGTTTTGTGTGGGGCATGACCTCGCAGGCTGGCTTTTATTTGATGAACTTGATGTTGTTGGCCATAATTGTGTTGATGGTGTTGCAGGCTGTCGGCTATTTTGCGTCTAGAAGGGAGGCTGCTGCTAGTAATGAGCCTTAGTTGTATTCAATCGTCATGAGGGTTTAGTAAAGCAGGCTAGCAAAAAGGCATATGGATTGTGCATAATTCCGGTAAATTCTGCATGCGTTTATTTGCTTAGTTGTTTGGAGCGTTTTGCGGCTGCTTTTACTGCCTGTTTCAGTGCTTCGTTTACTTTTTTTTCTTCCAATTTTTTGATTCCTTGTATTGTGGTTCCGCCTGGACTGCAGACGTCTTCTATGAGCTGCTGGGGTTTTTTGCTTGTTTTTAACACCATTTCTGCCGCGCCTTTGGCTGTTTGGGCTGCAAGCTTTAATGCCACTTCTTCTGTGAGGCCTTCTTCTTCGCCAGCTTCGGCCATTGCCTTTATTGTATAGTAGATGTAGGCTGGGCCGCTTCCGCTCAAGCCTGTTACAGCGTCCATGTGTTTTTCCTTGACTTGAACTGTTGTTCCAACAGCGTTGAACAGCTTTTTGACCAATTTGGTGTCTTGCTCGTTTGCTTTTTTTCCAATGCTGTAGGCTGAGGTACCTTGGTATATCATGCAAGGTGTATTGGGCATTACTCTTATGACTTTGCCTTTTAGTTTTTCTTCCAGTTTTTTGGTCTTTATTCCCGCCGCTATTGAGACAAAAAGTTTTCCCCCTGATACTTCGCTTATTTCGTTCAAAACTGCTTGCATGCTCTGGGGTTTTACCGCAAGGAGTATTACGTCTGACTTTGAGACCAATTCTCTGTTGCTTGATGCGGTTTTGACGCCTGTTTTCCTGACTGCCTGCAGTTTCTTCTGGTCTTTGTCGTAGACTAGAATGTCCTTTTTAGACACCAGTTTTGCTTTCAGGAAGCCTTGCATTAGGGCTGAACCCATTCTTCCGATGCCTATGAACCCTATTTTGCTGTGGGACATGTTATTTAATACATTTGTCTATAATAGAATAAATAGGAGTGTTGACATGTTCATTGTAAACATTGTTATGGTCTTGCTGTCTCTGGTTTTTTCTTCCATACCTATTTTGTTTTACATTTGGTTTGTGTGGTGGTTGGACCATCATGACCGTGAGCCTTTTTTGTTGATTGCCGTGGCTTTTTTCTGGGGGGCTGTTGCGAGCATAGTGATTTCCATTGCTGCAGAGGTTGTGTTGAGCCTTCCACTGCTGCTTTTTTCCCAGGCGATACAGAATACAGTCAGCTATGTTGTTTTGGCTCCTTTGGTTGAGGAACTGGCGAAGTCTCTCATATTGTTTGCCTTGTTTTTCCACCGTAGGTTCAACCGCATCTTGGACGGAATCGTGTATGGCGCAGTGGTTGGATTTGGGTTCGCAGCTTCTGAAAACCTGATGTATTATGTGTCAACCTATTTCACGCAGGGAATTGGCGTGTGGGTTGTTGTCGTGGTTTTGAGAACCGTGTTTACTTCAGTCGGGCATGCAGTCTTCACTTCCATAACCGGCGCAGGTGTCGGCTTGATGAAGTTTGCAAGGCAAAAGTGGATGAGGTTTGTGTTTCCGCCTTTGGCTATTTTGATGGCAGTCACATTGCACAGCATCTTCAATTTGGGGGCGGTGTTGACTGAATTCTATGGCTTGATGTTTTTCCTCATAAGCATGGTGGTAATATTCCTCAGCTTGGTGGTGGTCGGCGTTGCCATGTTTTTGGCCTTGCATGACGAGGAAAACTGTATTAAAACGCAGCTTGCAGACGAAATAAAGAAGGGTGTTGTGACTGAAATGGAGTATGGAATACTGCCAAGTTATTTAAGCCGTAGGAGGGCGCCATTCAGGGTGTTGAAGGAGTTTGGCTACAGGGAGTATAGGATTGCCAGCAGGCTTTTGGAATTGGAGTTGGATTTGGCTTTCGCCAAAGACAGGTATGTCAACACAGCGGATGTAAAGGAGAGTAAAGACCACTTGAAGCAGGTTAATGAACTTAGGAGTAGTATACAGAAGACGAGGCGCGATTTGGGCGATGCCGCTGGGTTATTGAAGTAATTATCTT